>JAHWYE010000067.1 GCA_020028195.1 Nitrospirota bacterium | reverse complement strand
TGGACGAAATAGACGCTGTAAGCAACCGTGACGATGAGGGTGGTAAAGGAGGAATTGGCGAAGTCGTACAAACACCAGGCCCAGATTTCTCTGGGACCGACCGGCTTGTCACTCACGCCATCACACCTGCGCCTTCAGGCGCCGCTCGCTGGTGCGACGGATTGTGTCCAATAGAGCCGCGTGTTTCTGGCTCCCCACCAGCTCTTTGGCGGCGCTTGGATCGGCCGGCTCGTAGTGGTGAAGAAACCGTTCCTTCGTCTTCGCAATGCGCTGCAGCGACGCCTCAAGACGAGCCTGGGGGATCGTGCCGTCTTTCACGGCATCATGGACCGCGTCCATCGCCGCCACCTGGCGATCCCGGTCTTTGCAGATCAACAGGATGTCGGCGCCGGCCAGAAACGCTTTGATGGCCGCCTCTTCGACCCCATAGTGATCAATGATCGCGTGCATCTCGAGGTCGTCCGTGAGGATCAGGCCCGCAAAGTAGAGTCGATCTCTGAGCAAGCCGGTCAGGATAGCGGAGGACAGCGTGGCCGGATAGCGTTCATCCAAGGAAGGGTACAGCACGTGGGCGGTCATGATTGTCGCCAGTCCATTTTCGATGGCGTGGCTGAAGGGGCGTAGCTCCATCTCCCACAATCGCTCGACGGATGCGGTGACCACCGGCAGCTCCTTGTGGGAATCGGTGGTCGTATCGCCGTGACCAGGGAAGTGCTTGCCGCAGGCAATCACTTTATTGTCCTGCAGCCCCGCGATCGTGGCCAGCCCTAAGGTGGAAACTTGCGTGGGCGTGGCGCCGAACGATCGGTCGCCGATGACGGGATTCTCCGGGTTCGTGTTGAGATCCAAGACGGGAGCCAGATTCATATTGATCCCAACCGCCCGCAGTTCGGTGGCCGTCGCCGAAGCGGCCGCATAGGCTAGCTCGGTGGAGTCGCACTGGCCCAAGACCGAGCACGGAGGGAACACGGTAAAGCCGGCGGGAAGTCGCGAGACGCGGCCGCCTTCCTGGTCTATTGAGACGAAGAGCGGTTCATGGTGGGCCAGCTTCTGCAGATCATTCGTGAGATGAAGAATCTGAGCAGGCGATTCCAGGTTCCGGGCAAAGAGAATTACGCCGCCGGGCCGGTATTCGGCCATCAGCGAGGCCAAGTCCTTGGAGACGGACGACCCCGAAAAGCCGATCATGAAGAGTTGGCCGATCTTCTCACGCAACGTCATGGGCTCTTTCCCAGGATGCTGAAAAAGGCTCCCAACTTCGTTCTCATCACCCATTGCACGAAGATTGGCAATGGGTACCCGTCAACCCCCTCAACGTACGGAAAAAGTACGCCTCGGGGTTTTCACTCCGCTGCGGCCTCGTTGGATAGCCTTTTTGAGCATCCTATGGTGTCATTCTTCCGGCTAATTTTTCGTTTCAGCTTGATCAATAAGATATTGGATGAGCAGTCTGGTGCCGATGCCGGTAGGGCCCTTGGGAATATAGGCTCGCTCCCGCTCGCTCCAGTCTGTGCTGGCAATGTCCAGGTGGACCCAGGGCCAGTCACCCACGAACTTACTGAGGAAGATCGCCGCGGTGATCATCCCGCCGCCCCGGCCTCCGATGTTGCGCATGTCGGCCACGTCGCTGCGGAGCTGCTCGAAGTATTCGTCCCAGAGCGGCATTTCCCAGACCCGCTCGCCCGCCTTGTCGCCAGCCTCCTGAACGCGCTTCTTGAGCGTGTCGTTATTGCTGAACATGCCGACGGCAAACTGGCCCAGCGCCACCATACAGGCTCCCGTTAACGTGGCGACGTCAATGATCGCGGCCGGCTTGAGCCGCGTCGCGTAGGCCAGCCCATCGGCCAGGATGAGCCGGCCTTCGGCATCGGTGTTTTGCACCTCAATTGTTTTCCCTGAGAGCGCGGTGAGAATATCGCCCGGTTTGATCGCCCGTCCTCCCGGCATGTTCTCGGTTGCGGGGAGGATGCCGATGACATGCAGCGGCAGGCGCAAGCGGGAGGCAGCCCGCACAGTGGCCAGAACTTCAGCGCCGCCGGTCATGTCCGCCTTCATTTGTTCCATGTTCTCGGCCGGCTTTAGCGAGATGCCGCCGGTGTCAAAGGTGATGGTCTTGCCCACCAGCACGATCGGCTTCGGGTTCCGGCCGTTTCGCCTCGCGCCGCCCGTGCCCCGGTATTCAAGGATGATGAACTTGGGCGGCTCGTGACTGCCGCGCGCCACTCCCAGGAATGCTCCCATGCCGAGTTTTGCTACATCCCGTTGTTCCAGGATCTTGACCCGGACTCCATGTTCCTTGCCGATGGCCTTGGCTTCAGCCGCGATCCGGGCGGGCGTCATGACGTTGGACGGATGATTGCAGAGATCGCGCACGAATCCTGTGGCTTCTGCGCTGGCGAGCCCGCGGCGGATTCCTTCCTTGATCTCAGACAGATGCTGGGCGCGTACCTCCACCACGGTCATCCGGGTGAGGTCTTTCGGCTCGCTGTTCTTCTCGCTGCGATACAGATTGAATTGATAGCAACCAAGGATGGCGCCCTCCACCATCGCCTGGGCCAGGTCAACGCGGGAGGTGCGGGGAAGGGTGAGGCCGTGAAGGGGCGTGGCAAAAGATCGAACGCCGGCCTGACGCACCCGTTTCGCCGCGATGCCCATTGCCTGGCGCACCGTATCCAAGCGCGCGTGCTGCTTCTTTCCGAGGCCTACCAGGAGCACCCGTTTGGCTCGGACCTTGCCCTGCGTGTGGAACAGGACTGTTTGCTGGCTTTTCCCCTGGAACTCGCCGCTCTTCAGGAGATCGCGCAGGGCTCCACGAAGAGCTTTATCCACCACGGCGGCCCCTTCCTGTAACGAAGAATCCCCTTCGTAATGAGTGAGCACCAGCACTTCGGCCGGCTCCGCCTCAATTCGACCTTGCTTCACCTTCACGTCCATCACGTTCATGCGGCCGATTCCCTCCTTACACTCCCTTCATGTCCGGGTCCCAGATATATTTGTGGAGCTGAACCTGAAGACGGACCGGCAGCCGATCCGCCAGGATCCACTCGGCCAGCCGGCGCGGCTCCAGCTCGCCGAAGACCGGTCCAAAGAGGACTGTGCACCGCTTCTCCAGGCCATATTGGGTGACGACCGAGCCGGCCCACTCGTAATCCGCCCGATCCTTGATGACGAACTTGACCTCGTCCTTTTCCGTCAGCTGGTTGAGGTTGTCCCAGTGTATGCGCTCGACCATGCCACTGCCGGGACATTTCACATCCAGGATCACGTGCGCCCGTTTGTCCACCGGAGCAATATCAATCGCCCCGCTGGTCTCAATAAGGACTTCGTAGCCTTCGGAGCAGAGCCGCTCGATCAGGAGAAAGGCTTCTTGCTGGTGAAGAGGCTCGCCACCCGTGATTTCCACCAAGCGGCAGCGGTACCCCTGCACTCTGGCCAGCACCTCATCCAGCGTCATCTCGGTTCCGCCGGAGAAGGTATATTCGCTGTCACACCATGAACAGCGAAGCGGGCACCCCGTGAGCCGGACAAAGACGCAGGGTTGTCCAGCATAGCTGGACTCGCCCTGGATACTGTGAAAGATTTCGGTGACTCGAAGAATCTGTGATTTATCCATTTGGTGATTTCGCTATTGATTCAGAGAAACCGCTCAATCACTAGATCACCCGATGGTTCAATTCCATTTCGCGACTGGCCACCCCCGGCGGCGGGCGATGCTCGCCATGCCCCTGATCGGGTTCACAACCAGTGGGTGGCCGACCGCCCCAAGCAATCCAACGTCGCCTGGGCTGTCGCCGTAGGCATAACTGCGTGCCAGATCCAGCCCCTGCTGCGAGGCTACTGATTCGACCAACCGACGCTTGCCTTCCCCGTAGGGAAGGGGAGGCAGCACGTGCCCGGTATATTCACCGCCCACCAGTTCGGACCTCGCCGACAGGACAGTCTTGACGTCCAGGAAGGCCGCCAGCGGCGCGACCAGAAAATCCAGCGAGGCGGTGACCAGCACACAACAGTGCCCGGCTCGCTGATGCGCCTCCAACGCCCCCACGCCATCCTTCGACAGTTTCTGGCAGATCTCTGTACGAACGAACTGTGCTGCCAAAGGTTCGATCGTCGCCCGCTGCTTTCCGGCCAGGTAGAGTTTCCGTTCACGCAACGGGTGAAAGGAGACCGGCGGGATGTGCCGAAGCAGGAACCACATACTGCGCAGGGCATCGTTGACCCCCACCAGGCCCTCCTTCCAGAGATAGCGTAAGAAGTGGAGCTCAACGGCGAAGCCGGGCACCAACGTATTGTCCACATCAAAGAAGGCGCCCGCACGGACACCGGCCCTCGCCGAGAGGCCGTTTGCTTGTACGGTGGGAAATATTGCCATGGAGGCGATTCTATCGAAGGGGCTGTTGATTGACAAGCATTTTAGGGCACTTCTATAATGCGGCGGCGCCGAAGTGGCGGAATGGCAGACGCGCACGTTTGAGGGGCGTGTGGGGAAACCCGTGCGGGTTCAAGTCCCGCCTTCGGCACCATGTCTGCTGTGCTGGCCGAACACCATCAACGGGCTTGAGACGTGAGGCGAGCGGGTAACCCCGCTCTCATTGTATTTAAAGTGAGCCCCCCACCTGACTCTCCCTGTAGGATTACTGTTTCATCTCACCGGCGATTTCAGACAGGTCTTTCGGGTACAGGGTGATCTCGATCCGGCGGTTTGTCGTCCGGCCTTCTTCGCCGTCATTGCTCGCCACTGGTCTGGTATCTGCGTAGCCGACCGCTGCGAGGTTGACTTGATCCACGCCGCCTTCCTCGATCAGATAGCGGACCACGTTGGTGGCGCGAGCCGTGGACAATTCCCAGTTGGTCGGATACCGTTCCTTCAGCTTCCCCCGAATGGGCACGTTGTCGGTATGGCCTTCAATCCGAATCTGTTTGTCGGCCACTTTCTTGAGAATATCGCTCACTTGCTTGAGGACCTTGAGGCCGGCCGGCTTCACCTTCGCCTGCCCCGAGTCGAAGAGGACGCGGTCCACCATGTTGATGGTCAGACGGTCCCGCACCTGGCGGATCTTAATGTCTCCCTTGGCAATCTCCGCTTCCAGCGACTTGGTCAGATCTTCGTGGGTTTTCGTCAATCGCTGGATCTCAGCTTCCTTGGCAGCCCGCTCCTGTTCCAAGCTGGCCTTCTCCGCCTCCTCCGCCTTGAGCCGGTCCTTGTCTTGCGCAATGGAGGCCTGCAGCTTGCCGATCTCCTGATCCCGCGCCTCAAGGCGCTTGGTGAGGTCGGCCGCCCGCGCCACCTCCGTCTCCAATCCGCCGGCGCGTTTCTGTAGCCGTGCGATTTCTTCCTGCGCCGTCGTGGTCCCACTCATGAGCTTCTGCTTGTCCTGCTGCAACGTGGCCACCTGCCGTTCCAGTTCCTTGGTGGCACTCTGCGCCGCTAACAGCTCATTCGAGAGGCGGGTTTTCTCTTGTTGCAACGCCTCCAGGGCTGCGGCAGTCTGGGCGGACGCCTTGCGCGACTGCTCCAGCTCCGAAAGCGTTTGCGTATGCGTCCCTTTGCTGACACAGCCAGCCACCATCAGAATACATACCGCAACGCTTGCGATCCTTGTCGATTGCATGCATGCTCCTCCTCGTCAGATTCGGTTCGTGTCTGTCCTCCTAACGATTTTGCCCCACTGGCACCTTTGCTGTCCAGGGCCGAGTCTCATCACCCACCAGAGCGGCTGCTGCGAACACCAATGGCTCCTCTATCGGAGCAACTTTCCGTATGGAAATATGGGTTCCGATCGAGGTTTGCGGATCTGCGTGGCCGCGATGATGAGATAGAAACGGTTCAGCGCAGCGAGGCCCAGACTAGCATACTAGCAAGTTCAATGCCAAGCTCTTGGGCCTACCCGGAGGCATGGCCCCTCAACCGCGACACCTCTGCGACACCCGCTCGCGTGCAACAGCCGAAATCTCCGTGAAGCGCACACCCATTCCCGATGAGAAGGTATAGTGGTCGGCCTTTGGGCAGACCCACGCGACTGTGCCCTTTGCTCCCAGCCATTCCGAAGGGCAGTCAGGGAGCGCTACCTCCATCATCAGTTTGGTCCCGACCGGAAGCGGGTCGTTGCATTCAATAAAAAGCCCTTCATCCCCGACCCCTGAAGCCCGGCTCGTGAACCATTGACCGTCAGCCGTGCCATACCGGACATTGACAACGAGAGAGCTGGTTTCGTGATTCTCCGGCCGTGTCTGGGCTCGCAAGGCCTGAATCAGATCAATCACAGACTCCCAGCTCACGGTGCCCAGTTGTTCGCCCTTCGCACCGAGCAGCCGAATGGTTTCATGCTCACGGTCCAGCTCCAACAATTTTCCCTTATGCGCCTTGGTGGCAGTGACCGGCAGCCTCATGAAACGGGCCTTCACGAGGGCCTCTTCTTAGCCTCCGGCCTTCACGATCATGATAGACTTCGCGTGGCCTTCGGATGTTAACCGTGCCTCAACTATGTCGCCAGTCTTGAATGACCCGAAGAGCTCCGTGTCCTTGGTCACACGAAAGCGCACTTCCTTCCCGGCAGCATCCTTGAGCGTAAAGAAATCGCCCTCGATCTTGAGCACCTCACCCGTCACGATCTGAGCGATGGAAGCAGACGGCTCCGTGTCGGCGTAACTCACCGCCGCCGCTCCGAAACTTATGATCGCCGCAAGCGCAATCACTCCTATGTGTCTTTTCATGACGATCCCTCCTTTTCAAAGTGGAGTGTGAAGGCTTTCCGACTGAGAAGTCCGAAAGCGGTTTGACGATCGGCTGATCAGTGTGGCACCGTCGCAAGTCGCTGAAGCCTCTCGCGAGAACCTGTCACAGCTATTTAACTTTTGGGTCTCCCTTCAAGACGGCACCTCCGAAGCCAGCATCGAGCAGTTGATCCAGGAGATCCACGGGCGGAAAGGCCCGGTCAACGCCGGCTGGTACAATGTGGAGGTGACGCTCCCTCAGCCGCAGCCGCCGGACGGGTTTATGGAGTCGCTCAAAAAAGCGAAGATCGTGAAGGCTGTGACCGCGAACCGGAACATGCCGCCTGGTCAGTGACCGGGGTCTGCCCCTTGAGAGAGGGGAAAGGGCACGGCTTGTGACCGTGCCCTTGGTGAGATAGCTTACTTCCCGCCTTTGTCGTCTTTCTTCTCATCCTTGGGGTCGGGCTCGGCTTTCGGACTACCAGGCTTCTTCTCCTGATCCTTGCCCTTATCCTTATCCTTGCCCTTCTCCTCGGTCGGAGCCGGCTCCGGGTTCGCCGCGATCGTCACTGTCCCTATCCCGAAACTGAGCATGACCGCCAGCGCAATCAATCCGATCAACCTCTTCATGGCAAGTCCTCCTTACATGAAACTGGTTAGTGAAATGGACCCACTCGCTCAAGCATGGTCGTGCCCTCGATTGTCCCGCTCCCTATGTTCGGGCATTGGGCACCCACTATCTTGCAGTGAGCAAGGGGGATGCCGAATGTCCCAGAATCATCTAGACTGGCCAATTGCCTGATTATTCAAATAATTGTCGGCTGGCCGACTCTCGCGAGAGAAGGAGCCTGAAGGCGAACCCCTTCAGGGAAATTGCAGGTGCACGACAAACCCTGTTGATTT
>JAHWYE010000066.1 GCA_020028195.1 Nitrospirota bacterium | reverse complement strand
CCGGCCTCGGCCAGAATGCGCTCGCGGCGGACGAGTTCGGCCTCGAGCGCGATCAGCGCCCGACGCGCGAGCTGATCATCGAGATCGCTGACGACGTCGACCACGTGCGGGAGCTCGGCGCACGGCCCGAACGCGGCCCCGCCCTTATAGTCGAAGAGGAGGAACGGGCGCGGCAGGGGATCCTGGACATCACGGTGAGGACAACTCACGAGGAAAATAACCTGGCGAGGCTGGAGGCCCAGCGTGAAGAAGCGCGTCGTCGCGCCGACCGACTGGTGGAGGAGCAGGCCGCGGTGGGCACCCAGCGAGCCGATTCGTTCGAGCGGCTTCGCGGGTTCGCCCAGGGTCGGGAGGAAGCCGAGCGGCTACGGGGGAATCTGCAGCGTGACAGAGACGCAGCGGCGCAGGACACCCAGCGACTGGAGGGCCGGCTCCGTGACACGGAGCAGCAGGTCGGTCGGCAGCAAGAGGAGCAGGCGGCGTCCGAGTCGCGCGTGCGGGCGTTGCAGGGAGTCATTCGCGAGGAAATGGGCTATGGCCGGGAAGGCGAGGGAGAGACCACGTCCCTCAGGGACTGTCAGGGTGTGCGCGAGGCAGTGGCTGAGTGGCTCGTGGTGCCTCCCGGACTTGAACGGGCGATCGAGGCTCTGTTGGGTGAGCGTGTGCGCGCCTGGCTCGTGGATGGTCCGGCACAGGCACATCAAGCCATCGCCTTTTTGAAGACCAAAGATCTTGGGCGTGGCGCCTTTATCCCCATGCGTCCCCGGGTCGGCGCCTCAGTTCGGCAGGGACAAGGGTGGTGGCCGACAATGGCGCAGGAGCCCGGAGTCATCGGGCAGGCGCTCGACCTCGTGCAGGCTCCAGATGATTCGCGATCGGTCTTGACCTATTTGTTCGAGGGCGTGGTGATCGTGGAGACGCTCGAGGTGGCCGTCGGACTCTGGGAGCGCGGTCTGTGGTCCGCTCCCACAGGACCCACGCTGGTCACGTTGGCTGGTGAGGTGCTGGATGCAGCCGGCGTGATGACAGGTGGGGCCATCGGAGCGTCCGGAGGTCTGCTCCAGCGTAGGAGTGAGGTCCAACAACTGGAAGCGCAGCTGGTGCAATTGGCTCGGGCTGTCGAGGATGGCCGGCGGAGTCGTGAGCAGTTGTCGGTCGAATGCGAAGGATCGCGAGCCACCGTCCAGCGCCTTGACGAATCAATCCGCGAGGCAGAGATGCGGCTGCTCGCGCTTGTCAAGGACGAGGCAGGCCAAGGGCAGAGTGTGGAGGGCCTGGATAAACGCATCGAGACCATCAGTGCAGAACGACGCATGGTCGAAGAGGAGCGAATTCAGTTCGAGGAGGGGATCCGATCCGGTCGCGACCGACTGGCCGGCCTGGTGGAGGAGAAACGAGTTCAGGAAGCCGGCCTTTCGCAACAGGGCGCCGCCCTCGCTGGAATGGAGGAGGAAGGTTTCGAGCTGCAACGCTGTCTGACAGAAGCCCACCTGGCCGTTGCGACGCTTCGTGCGCGACGCGAACACGGCGAAGCGGACCTGGCTCGGCTCGTCAAAGAACAAGAAGAGCGGAGCGCGCGCATCCAGACCCTCGATCAACAGATCGACGCTCTCGTGACGGCCACCCAGCAGAGCCAGGCCGCATGGGATCGGAACGTGACCCAGTGTCAAGAATTGGGCCGTCGCGCCGTCCAGATCCGAGCGGAGTTCGTGTCGGCCCAGGAGGCGCAGGCGGGGGACACGGCATCATCGAGACGGGTCGAGCAAGAGCTGAGTGTGGTCCGCGAGACCATGGCCTCGAGTCGTGAGGCGCGA
The DNA here is from genome assembly GCA_020028195.1 of Nitrospirota bacterium. GTDB lineage: Bacteria > Nitrospirota > Nitrospiria > Nitrospirales > Nitrospiraceae > NS-7. The sequence continues at coordinate 5,818 of JAHWYE010000066.1, read as the reverse complement.
ACGGCCTTGGAAGTTCGTCGGGCTGAGATCAACACCCAACTGGCAACGCAGGAAGCGACCCTCGCAGGCACTTATGAACTCTCCCTGTCAGCAGCTCTGGCGCAGGAGCCGGAGGACGAGGGAAAGGGGCAGATGACCGGAGAGCGGGGCGGCGGAGAAGACGAGTCGCGCGCGCTTCGAGAACAACTGCAGGCCCTTCGTGAGCGACTCCAGCGCATGGGACTGATCAATCTGGCCGCCATCGGCGAGCACCAGGAGTTGGAAGAGCGACACCGTTTCCTGACCACTCAGGAAGCGGACCTATCCAACTCCGTTGGGTCGCTGAGAGAAATCATTGCTCGAATTAATCGGACCTCCAAACAGATGTTCATGGACACCTTCAATGAACTGCAAGGCAAGTTCAATGAAGTGTTCGGCCGGCTGTTCCCGGGCGGGCGGGCGGAGTTGGTGCTGACCGAGCCAGAGGAGGGTCAGGAAGAAGGAGTCGGGTCCAGTGAAGAACCAGGTGTTGATATTGTGGCCCAGCCGCCGGGCAAGCGTCTGAAGAGCATCGCCATGTTGTCCGGTGGAGAGAAAACCCTGACGGCCATGGCGCTCATCTTTGCCAGTTTTCTCATCCGGCCCACGCCCTTCTGCATTCTGGACGAGATTGATGCCCCGTTGGATGAAGAGAATATCGGGCGATTTGCCGAGGTCCTGCGAGAGCTGGCAGAAGAGGCTCAGTTCGTCGTGATTACCCACAACAAGCGGACCATGGGGGTCGCGGATTCTCTCTTTGGTGTGACGATGGAGGATCCGGGCATCTCGAAGCTGGTCTCAGTTCGTCTGGCCGAACTCCAACCGGTCTGATCTCCCCGGAAGTTCCAACACAGGAAAAGGGTCGTCGTTCAAGGGGTTGAAGCGTCGCTTGCTTGACAGCCTAGGGGGGGTTTGTTATAAGCGGGCTATGAAGTTTTCCGAGGCCGACCGGCTGCATCTTGCCAAGGATAGGCGGTTGTCCCTTCCTTCGTTTTCTTGTCTCGTTGTCCGGTGATATAGAAGACCGTATGAAGCTGATTAAGATTAAAAGTCTCATCACCCGTCTGTCCGACAGCTTGTTCGCTTCGGTGCCGGGACGGCTCAAGCTGGGTTCCGGCACCAGACTCCTGCCTCCTCTGCGGCTGGTTTCACATAACCCCCGTCCGACTGTTCCAGCCGAGGCGACCACGCGTCGCGTGGTCGGCGGCTCGATGGGGCAGTCGGAATCCATCGATGAGGCGATCCGTCGCAGCCAGGCCTGGTTCTTGGGGCGACAACACCCAGTGGAGGGGTTCTGGGTGGCTGAACTGGAAGCCGACAGTACGCTGACAGCCGAATACCTCATGCTGCGGCGTTTTCTTGATCGGGTGGATCCGGAGCGGGAACGCAAGGCGGTGCGGTACCTGAAGGCCACGCAGCTACCAGACGGGGGCTGGCCGATTTATTCCGGCGGGCTATGCGAAATCAGCGCGTCGGTCAAGGCCTACTTTGCGCTCAAACTGTCGGGCGTACCGGCGGATGAGCCGTTCATGATCCGAGCGCGCGACGCGATTCTGGCGAAAGGCGGGGTCGTGGCGGCCAACGTGTTCACCAAGATCACACTTGCGCTCTTTGATCAGTATGACTGGAGAGGAATCCCCAGCATGCCGCCCGAGATCATGCTGCTGCCCAAACAGTTCTACTTCAGCCTCTACGCCGTATCCTATTGGTCCCGGACGGTCTTGATCCCGTTATTGATCGTCTTTGCGCACAGGCCGGTCTATTGTCTTCCTGCGGAACAGGGGATCGAAGAACTCTTCTTGGTGCCGCGCGCTCGGGTCCGGTACCGGGAGGTCCCCCCGTTCAAAAAGGATGCGGCCTGGTGGACCTGGCGAAATCTATTCATCACACTGGACGGAATTCTCAAATTGTATAGTCGGCTGCCGCTCCAAGCGTTGCGGAAGGCGGCGGTCGCGAGAGCTGCGAACTGGTTGTTGGACCATCTCAAGGGGAGTGGGGGGCTTGGCGCCATTTATCCGGCGATGGCCAACTCGATCGTGGCCCTGCGGTGCCTGGGCTACACGGCTGATCACCCGCAGGTCGTCAAAGCCTTGCGCGAGATTGAAGAGCTGGAAGTCTATGAGGTCGTTCATGACGGGACGGGCCAGGCGGAGACCCTCCACCTGCAGCCCTGCTTCTCCCCTGTGTGGGATACGTCCCTGCTGATCAATGCGCTTATCGAGGTAGGATTGCCTCAAGATCATCCGGCTCTGGTGAAAGCCGCCGGATGGCTGATGTCGTGCCAGACGACCAAGGACGGTGACTGGAAAGTTTCGGCTCCACAGGCGGAACCAGGGGGATGGTATTTTCAATTTGAAAACGAGATGTATCCCGATGTGGACGACTCGGCAGTGGTCCTGATGGCATTGGCCAAACTCCGACTGGCGAACCGTGAGGCCCAGCACCAGTCGATTGCGCGGGGGTATCGGTGGGTGATGGCGATGCAGGGTTCGGACGGCGGTTGGGGGGCCTATGACAAGGACAATAATCGAACAGTGTTTAATCTGATTCCGTTCGCCGATCACCGGGCGCTGTTGGACCCGAGCACGGCCGACCTGGCCGGCCGTTGCCTGGAGATGTTGGGGGCGCTCGGCTATGACCGTACGCATCCGGCTGTGGAGCCGGCCCTGCAGTTCCTACGACAGGAACAGGAGGCGGATGGTAGTTGGTATGGTCGCTGGGGCGTCAATTATATTTATGGCACATGGTCGGTCCTGGCCGGGTTGCGGGCCATCAGCGAGGATATGACCATGCCCTACGTGCGGAAGGCGGTGGCCTGGCTGGAATCCAAACAGAATCTTGACGGTGGATGGGGAGAGTCCTGTTTATCCTATGCCGACCCAACGGTAGCCGGCGTGGGAGACAGCACGCCCTCCCAGACCGCCTGGGCCCTCATCGGATTGCTCTCCGCGGGAGTCTCGGACTCCATCAGCGTGGTCCGTGGAGTGAACTATCTGCTGCGTCATCAGCGGCAGGACGGATCATGGGTTGAACACCGGCACACCGGGACCGGCTTCCCCCGCGTGTTCTATCTCCGCTACCACTGGTACTGCCAGTATTTTCCACTGTGGGCTCTCGCCATGTATCGCAACCTCAGAACTCGCGGGCAAACGAGAGCTGATGAGTTGTGCCTGAACGCTCGTGAAACGGGACGTTTCCGATCGGACGTTTCACGACCGACATGATCCTGTGCTGGGAGCGATCCCAGATCCCCTGAGGAAGCCGGTTGATACAGGTCGGAATCTTCACGGCAACCAGGTGGGAGCTCAAGGCTGTCCGTCGGGCAATGTTGGTCGAGGGAGAACGACGCCTGGCTGGAGCCCGCTGCGTGATCGGCCGACGGGGGAACTGCCGGATCTGGCTGTATCAGATGGGAGTGGGGCTTGAGAGGGCGCGTGCGGTCTGCCGCGAGGCCTTGGTGGCCCAGCCAGTGGACCTCGCGGTCTCATCCGGCTTCGCCTGTGCGCTCGCGTCTTGCCGGGTCGGCGAGTTGTTGATCGGCACGGACGTCATCATGTATCTGAATAAGGCCTGTTCACCTGACCTGCGCGAGTCCGTTCCCTGTTCGCCGGAATTCAGCGCCGCGGCGATCAGGGCAGCGTCCGGGATCAGCATGGCTGCTCGCGCCGGTCGGTTCGTGACGGTCCCGCGGGTTGTCTGGCGTGCTCGTGAAAAAGGAGAAGTGGCTGCGGCTACCGGGGCCTTAGGGCTTGACATGGAAAGCGCTGCCGTCGGCGCGGCCGCGCGTGAGCGGCAGATGCCCTTCGTCATCATTCGCGCGGTGTCCGACCTGGTTGATGAAGATCTAGCCCTCGACTTCAATCTCTTTCTCACGCCAGCCGGTTGGGTCCGTGGCGCGCTCACGTGCCTCACGCGTCCGTCCTGTGTCATGGGATTGCTCCGCCTTCGTGCGCAGAGCCTCATTGCCTCTGAACGGATCACGACTTTCTTCGGAAGGTTTCTGGATGATCTTGCATAGGATCGGTTCGGGCAGGCGGGCCCATTGGTGTTGATCGGGCTTATCGCACGCATCGGCCATGGGACTCTGTTCGTGGTCCAGGAGATGGGACGGATGCTCATCTTCTTGGTGGCGACGTTCGCGTGGCTCTTCAGGCCCCCCTTCCGGCCGTTCCAGATCTTGAAACAACTCCATTTCATCGGCTTTAAATCCACGTTCGTGGTCGTCCTCACTGCGGCCTTCACCGGGATGGTGTTGGGCCTGCAGGGCTACTACACACTAAGGAAATTCGGCTCGGAAGCAGTGCTAGGCTCGGTGGTCGCTCTGAGCTTGATCCGCGAGCTTGGGCCGGTCCTGGCTTCCCTCATGGTGACGGCGCGCGCTGGCTCGGCCATGACGGCCGAGATCGGTATCATGCGGATTACGGAACAGATCGACGCGCTGGACACCATGGCCGTCAATTCTCTGCAGTACCTGATTTCTCCGAAACTTGTGGCAGGACTGATCGGGGTGCCCCTCCTCGTGGCCATTGCCGATGTGGTGGGGATCTACGGCGGCTACCTGATCGGCGTAAACTTGTTGGGTGGAAATTCGGGGTCCTACTGGAGTTCCATTGAGTCTGCCGTGGAATGGAAAGACGTGTACGGCGGCATCTTGAAATCGATCAGTTTCGGGCTGATTGTAAGCTGGGTCTGCTGTTATAAAGGGTACAACACCAGGTTGAGTGCGGAAGGGCTCGGAGCAGCAACGACGGAGGCCGTGGTGCTCTCTTCGGTGTTGATCCTGGTCTGGGATTATTTTCTGACCTCGGTACTGCTATGAAGAAGGTTGAGGCTGAGATTAAGGTTAAGTTTCCAAAAAGGCCAACGCTGGCTGCGCCCTCAGCCTTAACCTCAACCTCAACCTGATTGCGTATGATCAAGCTCGTCGGAGTGGAAAAAACGCTTGGCGGACAACCGGTCTTGCGCGGAGTGGACCTCGACATTCCGGCGGGGAAGCTCACGACCATTATCGGGGGAAGCGGTGGGGGCAAGAGCGTGCTGCTCAAACATGTCATCGGTCTGATGCAGCCGGACCGCGGCGAAGTCTGGGTAGATGGGATTGAGATCTCCCGCCTGAAGGGGAGAGCCCTCAACGACGTGCGCAAGAAGTTTGCCATGCTTTTTCAGGGCGCAGCCCTCTTTGACTCCTTGACCGTCTTCGAGAACGTGGCCTTTCCGCTTCGGGAGAAGCTGAGACTGGCGGAGACCGAGGTGGCGAGACGGGTCGAGGAGAAGCTGGAACAGGTGGGTTTGTCCGGCATGGGGCATAAATTTCCGGCCGAACTGAGCGGCGGGATGAAGAAACGGGTCGGATTAGCCCGAGCGCTGGTGATGGAACCGGAAATCATCCTGTTTGATGAGCCGACCACAGGGCTGGATCCGCTCATGGCCAACACCATCCACGATCTGATCGTGGGCATGCATCGGACCTTCGGATTCACGGCGGTGATGGTGAGCCATGAGATACCTGAAATCTTTTTAATTTCGGACTGGGTGGCAATGCTCAAGGATGGGAAGATTGCGGCGATGGCCCCATCGGCGGACTTTCAAAAAACCACCGATCCGGCCATCCGTGAATTTATTTCAGTAGGCAGCATGGCATCGCTCAAATCCTAACTGCCGGGGAGCCGACATGGAAAAAGCTAAACTGGAGTTGGTCGTCGGGGCGTTTGTGCTGGTGGGCATCATCTGCTTGGGGTATCTGTCGATCAAGCTCGGCAAGCTGGAAATCATCGGCGGCAACCTCTACAACATCGACGCC
>JAHWYE010000303.1 GCA_020028195.1 Nitrospirota bacterium | reverse complement strand
AAGTGTGCCATGAGTGTGATCATGGTCGTGAGGCTGATAAGGATGCGTGTTTTCCATCAGCAGGCCGTCGGTGTGGCGGGATTATAGCAGAAGCGGGGAGACAGCTAAATCAGCCCCCGCGCGGGCGCGGGGGTGTGTGGGATGGGATCGCGTGGGTCGGCCGTCGCTATCGGCAGGCCGTCCGTCGTGTGGCAGGATTATAGCAGGAAGGTGGCTGGCACCTGTTTCTCTTGAAGCTGGGCTTTCTTCGCAGGGGTAGTTGAAGAGGTCGCCATGATTGTGTACACTCGATCGTGAAAGGAGCCACGTCATGAGCAAGACGATCTCGCTGAAGGAGGCCCGGAATCGGTTCTCCAAGATTGTGGACAAGGTCGATCGGCTCTCCGAACGCTATGTCGTCACCAAGAACGGTGTGCCCAAGGCGGTGGTGATGAGCGCAGAAGAGTTCGAGAGTTGGGTAGAAACGCTTGAATTCATGTCCAATCCCAAGGCAGTAAGGGCCTTGGAGCAAGGGCTAAAGGAAGCCAAGGCCGGAAAGGTCCGCTCGTTCAAGGAAGCCTTCGGTGAGGACCAGTGAGACAGGTCCGCCTGACCACGCAGGCGCTCAAAGACCTCGAAGCGTTCGACAAGGTGACGAAAGAAAAAATCAAGGAAGCCCTCCGCCATCTCGCCCGAAACCCGCTGGACGGCAAGCCACTCAAAGGAAGGTTCCAAAAGGAGAAGGTCTGGTCCTACCGCGTGTGGCCCTACCGGGTCCTCTACCAGCGCGTCGGCTCAGAATGGCTGGAGGTGCTCGCCATCGAGCACCGCAAGGACGTCTATCGCTGATTGCTCCGTTCATAGAGCCCCTTGCGATCCACGCCCAGGCCTCCTCCTAATGCTCGTCATCCGGAACATCATCCGCAAACCCGCCGCCTAACGCCATTACCATCCGCACCGTCCACAACCCAGCCGGAATCGGGGTCACCTCAGTCTGACCCCCGCCTCGCCTGATCATCAACCAAAGATTTGATCACTTACTCTTCTTTTCGTTGTGGAAACGGAGGACATAGACAGAATGCAGCCGGTAATACACTGGTTGTGCGTGGTCGCTAGTGGTTGGCCGCTCGGCGACGAGCGCGGAGCGGGTGCCGGGCGAACCCACTGCAAATGACAATTTCGCGGGTGTGATGTAGACTCGATTTGGGTCCATGACTAGGTCAAAGATGAGTTCGAATATTGATACGAAGCCAGTCGGTCTCAAGCCATGCCAGGTGGCTGCCAGGTGGCTACTGTTCTTGACGTTTCTTCATAGCATCCCATCTCCTTTTTACTTGGTCATGCTTGTCGGTCTTGTCCCTACGGCTGCGCTCGTTGCTGGCGGCCTCGCTAGCCTATGGGTAGGGGATCGTCAAAGTTTGTTCATGGGGATCTGGTTATCTGGGCCTGCGTTGCTCTGTGGCGCCGTGTATTACTGGATTGCCTGGTTCCTGTCCAAATGGATCTGTCTCATTCAACAGAGCTCCCGGCGGACGGTCATTTTGGTCACCGTGGTGGTGGCCCTTCTTCTGATGACACTGGCGCCCGTGTACACCATCGCTGGGGGGAATCGCACGTCTTTTTTCAACCTCGCCCAGTTGTTGATGCAGTTTAAAATTCCCACGGGCGCACTCATTGGGTACGCCGCAGCCCTGATGGTCGTCTTGACCGGGTTGGTGCTGGCTCAATACACCCCGGGCGGATTGTCCCTCTTGCAGTCCCGTTATCCGGCATGGCTGGTCCCTGGAACACGCGTCATGGCAGGCTGTGTGGTGGTCGCCATTCTCATCATCCCCTCGCTGTCCGTGTACAACAATCGGGCCTGGATGATCTGTGAGCCGCGCGCCCATGCGGGTCACGCGTGGGCGCAGGTGTGTATGGCCCGAGCGCTCACGGCAAGACTTCCGAGGGTGCAGTCCGACGTCAGCGCCGAAACCTGGTATGAGCGGGCTGCCGCGCAGGGCCACAGGGGCGCAATTCGGGAGTTGTTGCAGATCACGCAAAGCCCGGAAACAAAAATGAAGTGGTGGCGTGTGCTCGCGGAAGCAGGAGACGCCAGCGCCCGATTTGAACTGTTTGCCCTGTTACGACACCAGGGGGACACCGCCGAGCGAAGGAAAGAAGCGTTTGTCTGGTTGGCGAAGGCTGCGGAAGATGACCACCCCCAGGCGCAATTCGAATTAGGTCGGTATTATTGGAACGGCAAAGAAAGTGGCGGCATCTACGAAGAGACCGTGGCCAGGGATCGAGAAAAGGCCAGAGAGTGGTGGGAGCGCGCAGCCGCGCGAGGGAACACCTCAGCGATGAAAGAACTCGCGTGGCGGTATGAAAAGGGTGCCGATGGGTTTCCAGTCAATCCCCGGAGAGCCGGGGAGCTGTGGGGGGCGATTGCCAAGAGCGTGGATCAGGGGCCGGAAGGATTTGAAGGCGATCGGCAGACGGCGACAGAGTATCGCCAACGGGCAGCGGCCATCACGGCCTTGCAACGCGATGCGGAACGTGGTGTGCCGGAAGCACAGATCGAGTTGGGAAACAGGCTCATCGATTCAGAGAGTCCGAACCGAGAGGACAGAGAGCAGGGCCTCACCTTGCTTGAGCGGGCGGCGGAACAGGGAGACGTGGAAACGCAGTACAACCTCGGAAGCATGTATATATTTGGGCGAAACGGTGTCCCAAAGGATCTCGAAAGAGGTCGGAAGTGGTGGGACCGAGCGGTGGAGAAGCACCATGTGCGTGCGTTGGAGTACGTGGCCGATGCGCATGTCACAGGACAGTATGGGTACCCGGTGGATTTCCTGAAAGCCAAAGCCCAGTTCGAGGTATTGGTGGCCGCCTACCGGGACGGCCGCTACGAAGTGGCCCCCGATCCGCGTAAGGCGCAGTATTGGGAATCGGCGCTTCAGGACGTCAACAGGCGCATGGGCCGCGTAGGCGGGACATATCAGCCTATGGAAGAGGTGCGCGCGAAAGCGCAGGCTGGTGATGGAGAAGCGCAGTATCAACTTGGCAAGCAGTTACTCGAGTCCTACTCGATGGAAGCGCACAGGGAAGCCGTCGAATGGTGGAATAAGGCCGCATCCCATGGCCATCATGAAGCCCAGTTTGAGTTGGTGAAATACTACGAACGTGGAACCAGCTTTGTACAACAAGATCATCGCCGGGTCGTCCAGTTACTG
>JAHWYE010000302.1 GCA_020028195.1 Nitrospirota bacterium | reverse complement strand
GATCGCGTCCAAGCCATGGCTGACCGTGGTCAAGGAGTCCGGCTAGGAGAGTGGAGGGTGGAGCGGGAACGAGGAGATGTGTATCTCGTGAGAATCCTGGTCAGGGAGGAAGGCACGAAGCAGTGGTTCGAACGGGAATATATCTGGCGAGTCAATCTGGACACGAGGTCGGTTGCCGCGCTGACGCTCCCGGCCGCTGACCTGATGCCGGCTGAACCGGGCATTCTCCTCCCATGAACCCCCTCATGAATTCGCGGGAACCGAGACCTGGATCAAGTCTCCCGTCACCTGAACCTCATAGCAGGCCACTTTAAACTCGGGGTTCTCCAGTCTCTCACCGGTTGTGACGCTGTATCGCCACCCATGCCATGGACACTCCACGACCTCACCTGCAAGCGTGCCTTCGCCCAATGGCCCTCCAGCATGAGGACAGGTATTGTCCAACGCATAGATCCTGCCGTTCACGTTAAAGAGCGCCACGCCGATGCCATCTGCTTCGACAGATAGGCAGGACCCTGGCTCTAGATCCGTGATTTTGGCGACTGTGATACGCTTGGTCATAGCCCCTTGCTCTCGGTTCGACCGATAGATCCGGGGCGTAAGCTTACTGAGGTCTCGACGTAGATTCAAGGGTAGCTTCGAAGGCACTTGATGAGTGAATGGCTTGATTTCATAGAGCGAATATGGCATACATAGCCGAAACTAGCGACAGAGCCTGAGAGGCCTGGTAAACTCTATTTATTGGCACAAACGAGGAAGGGTGCATGGAACTGACGCTATTACTCAACTCCACCTATGAACCTCTCCGAGTCGTCCACTGGCAGAAAGCCATTACGCTGCTGTGGCAGGGGAAAGTGGAGGTCCTGGAAGTCTATGACCGTGATATCAGGGGGGTCTCCATCTCGATCAAGCTGCCGGCGGTGATGCGGTTGCTCAAGATGGTACGGCTGAAGGAGAGCCACCGGGCGGTCAAGTTCTCGCGTATCAACATTTTCACTCGTGATGGCTATACCTGCCAGTATTGCAATCATAAGTTCAGAACCGAGGACCTCACGTTTGATCACATCACCCCAATCGCGAAAGGCGGGCGGAAGACTTGGGAGAACATTGTCACTGCCTGCTGGCGCTGCAATAATCGGAAGAGCGGGCGCACGCCGGAAGAAGCCGGCCTGAAACTGGTCAGGAAACCGGTGAAGCCTCGTTGGAATCCTGTCATTACCATCACCATCGGTATCAGGAACGCGCCGGAAAGCTGGCGCGACTATCTGTACTGGAACATGGAGCTGGATACCGACCTGCCCGATACCTATTAGCTCAAGTTCTAAGTGCTGAGTTCTCAGTTATGAGTTGGGAAGCAGGGAGTTCTGACCACTCACTCAGCACTCACACCTCAAACCTCAGCACTATAGTTCAATACGCCTTGTCGATGATGATCTCTAGATCGCGCCCACCCACCAGAGTCGGGTTTCTGTCGAATCGCCCTTCCAGATCGCCGGGCTGAGGTGGTCCCGCTTGTCCGTCCTTATCCAGCCGGACCACAAGCTCGACCATTCCTTTCAGTTCCGACCCCTCCACCATCACATCGTCGTTGGTAATCTCGAACGAGACCGGAAAGCGCGGCCCATCAATCCGCTTGACCGCGATCGGCCTGGGTGGCCCCTGTGGGCGCCGGACGATGACGAACAGCACAGCCGTAGGACTTACCTGCGACGCCAAGGCCGGAGCAATCTTCACCTGCCCAGCAATCACACCGCGCCCTTTCGGCTCTTCGCAGCCATGGGCCAGCCCCATCCAGGCCGCGATGCCCGCAAGCACGATCACCCCTCCCGCCATGCTGACGACCTTCACCAGATCCTTCGCCACGACGATCTCCCTCAGGTGTACTTTTCAACTTTGATTTGTTGCGGCCTGTAACCCAGCGCGAGCAGCTTATCGGTCACGTCTTTCACCATCGGCACCACGCCACAGACAAACACCAGCTTCCCGCTCGTATCCGGGACGTAGCTGGCTAGCTTGGTTTGCACATATCCCACCTCGCCCTTCCACTCGGCCGACTTTGGCCGACTGATCGTGGGAATAAAATGAAAGTTCGGGTAGGCGCCCTCCAGTCGGCGCCAGTCCGCGAGATACAGAATCTCATCTTCATGTCGGACGCCGAAGAGGAGCCAGACGTTCCGTGTGAATCCTCCCTGAAAGAGATTCAACACGATGCTCCTGATCGGGGCCACTCCGGTTCCGGTCGCCACGAACACCAGGTCATGGGCCCCCGGATCCTTGACCACAAACCGGCCGGCTGCTCCTTCGACCGCCAGCTTTTCTCCACCCTGCATCCCATGGAGCAAGGTCGAGACATAGCCACCGGGAACCAGCGTGATGGCCAGCTCAAGGTGATCCGTTGGAGATTGAGAGGGAGGAGAGGCGATCGAGTAGGGTTTCTTGATCAACCGGCCATCGCGCTCGAGCAACACATAGACGAACTGCCCCGCAACAAATCCGATGGGCCTGTCCAGTTTCAGGTGGAGCGCCTTGACGCGAGGTGTAAGCGTATCGACCTGGCTGACAAGGGCATCGTATTGCTGTGTGTTCGGCATCGCCTGGCATTATACAAGGGCGACAGCCGAAAGGGGAGGCGACGTTTACGGGAGCGCGGTCCTGTTGTATGATACGCCGCGGTTTCTCAATGAAGGAGGGACGATGCCTGCGAATCCTGGTTTTCAACTTTCCCTGGACGTGAAAAGCCGGCCTTGCTTGGTCCTCGGCGGGGGAGACGAGGCGGCTGAAAAGGCGCAACGACTGCTGGAAGCAGGCGCGAAGGTCACCGTCATCAATCCGACCTTGAACGACACTCTCCGCAAACTGACGGCATCAGCCAAGGTGCTTCACCGCGGGCGCTTCTTCAGGGCAACCGATACGGAAGGAGTGGTCCTGGTGATTAACACGCTTCGAGGCGACCAAGACTTTTCCAAGTCGCTGCTTGAGCTGGCCAAGAAAGAACGGTTTCTGCTCTGGTCAATGGATCAACCTGAATGGTCCACCGTCAGCATGCCGGCCGTCGTGAGCCGCGGGCACCTGCGGATTGCCGTCAGCACCAGCGGCGCGGCCCCCGCGCTTGCCAGCCGCTTGCGACAGGATCTAGAACAGGTGTTCGGCGAAGAGTGCGTGGCGTTTCTTGACTGGTTGGCGGCGCTCCGCGATG
>JAHWYE010000301.1 GCA_020028195.1 Nitrospirota bacterium | reverse complement strand
CAGGTCACTTGGGTTGAGTTGGCTGGCTGCAGGGAATTCTTTCGCGATCTTCTCGATGAAACTGGAATAGAGCCAGGGCAACAATGCGAAGCCCAGAGCCAGCGCGAAGCCAAGCCCAATGATCGCATGGATCGAAGCCCGGATACCGCGAGTCGCCGATTCGCCTAAGCAACGGCTCCAGTAGGATGCTGTAAGGATGGCGGCGGCCGGAAACAGCGGAGCGATGTAATGGGGGAGGCGGGTCGCGGACAGGCTGAAGAACAGGAAAACTCCCGCTACCCAGAGGGCGGCAAAGAGTTCCAAATTTTCGTGAGGCGTGAGGGGGGAGGTGTAAGGGGATGTGAAACTCACCTCTCGCTCCTTTCGCTTCGCCTCGCGCCAGTTCGTGAAGGCTTGATACAGCGCTGCCGGCAGTAAGCCGCTCCAGGGGAAGAACCCGATCAGAAGGATCGGCAAATAAAAGAGCACCGTGAACCCATGTCCTTCCATCGGGTCAACAAAGCGCCCTACAGTGTGGGCCTGGGCTGACGCCGCGTACCGTAAGCCATGGATCGCAAACATCGCGGCATACCAGGGCGTCGCGATCACGACGAAGGTGAGGAGCCCGACGAGGGGGAACCCGCTTTTCCAGAACAGGCCCCATTGGCGCGCTAGGGTCAGATACGGCACCACCGCGAGCAGGGGCACGGCTGCCCCGACCGGGCCTTTGGTGAGCGTCCCGAAGGCCATGCCCAGATAAAATAGCCAGAAATAATGGCGGGCGCCTGAGCCTCGGCCTTCCGTCTGCGCCATCGAGCCCTGCAACCCCAGCCAGAAGCCAAAGAGGGCCAGCGTCGTGAAAAAAATCAGGGCGCTGTCGGTCAGCGCCATCCTCCCCAGCGCGATGATCTCAGGATTGAGGAGGAGCATCAAGGCTCCCAGGAGGCCCACCTCTGGGCCGCGGATGCGGGTCAGAAAGAGGTACTGGAGGAGGATGAGGGCCATGCCGAAGAGGGCGGAGGGCAACCGGGCGGTAAACTCGCTGACGCCCAGGATCCGGTACCCGCCGCTCATCAGCCAGTACACGAAGGCCGGTTTGGCGAAGCGAGGCTCGTAGTTATAGGTTGGGCTGATCCAATTCCCGGTCTCAAGCATTTCCCGGGCGGCTTCCGCATTCCGCCCCTCGTCCCGATCAGTGAGGCCGATCGTGCCGAGCCCCAGGAAAAACAGCAGGGCGGCCAGTCCCAGCAGCAGAACGAGGTGAGGCCCTTTACTCACCAGCCACTCGCGGCGGCACCCCCGTCGATCGCGAGGAAAGGGCCGGGCCCTCTACCGGCGCGCGGGGGCCGGTTCCTTGGGCGCGAGAGATGAGCATGAGGTTTCTCAAGTACACGAAGGTGCCGACGCTTTGCCCGGCAATAAAAACCGGGTCCCTTCGGTAGATCGCGTAGGCGAGGGTGATCAGGCCACCGACTAGGCTTATGTACCAGAAGGCAATCGGTACGTGGCTCGCCGCGCTCCGTTCCGAGGCGACCCATTGGACCACCCATCGCATGAAGAAGATGCCTTGGCCGAGGAACCCGATGCCCAGCCAGATTGTTTCGGTCGTGCTCATAGATGGGCTAGAGGCTAGTGGCTATAGGCAATAGGCTAGGGGCCATGGGATCTTGACCTGGCTCGAATAAGGCTTCCGATCATTTTCCCCAAAGTTTCACACTCTGTTTCTAGGCCGTCGTATAAGGCTTTGTTCAAGTGTCCCGATTCACAGGAAATCTGAATCTGTGTGCGTAGTTCAGCGAGTGACCCCTTAGCAATGTAAAAAAACCGGACAGCTTCTTTATCCGTGTCTCGTTCATCCCCTTCGGCTAAATTGCTGGCAATGCTCACCGCGCTTCGACGAATCTGATCACATAGTCCAAAATCTCGCCCCAGCGCTCCGTTTTCTGATAGCTGATGAATCTTCACGGCCAGATCTTTAGCTTTTTGCCAGACGACTAAATCTCTAAACCCTTTCTTTCCCATCCATGCTCTCGCCCATAGCCTCTCGCCTATTGCCTCTCGCCTTCTTTAATCCGGTAGCGAAGGACCCGGTGCTGCATCCACCGCACTGCCACGAGGTCATAGAGGCTGGCAAAGAGCCGATTCCAAACCCCGTACTTCGAGCGGCCGTGCACGCGCGGGTAATGTCGCACCGGCACTTCCGTGACGGTAAAGCCGTGCATCAAGGCCAGCGCAGGAAAGAAGCGGTGCATTCCTTCAAAAAGCGGGAGTCGTTCCAAGACGGCGCGCCGGAACACCTTCAACGGGCAGCCGGTGTCATGGACGCCGTCGCGGGTCAGAGCATTGCGGACCCGGAACGCGAGGCGCGAGGAAAGCTTTCTGAGCAGACTGTCATGCCGATCCTGCCTCCAGCCGCAAATCAGGTCATACTGCGCGGCCAGGGGAATCATCCTCAGGATGTCGGCAGGATCGTTCTGAAGGTCTCCGTCCAGTTCAGCCACAAGCTCGCCCGTCGTGTGCCGAAACCCGGCATCCAGGGCCGCTGTCTTGCCGTAATGGCGATCGAAATGCAGCACCCGAACTTCAGGGTGCCCCTCCGCGAGGCGGTCGAGCAGTGCGCCGCTGCCGTCTGTGCTCCCGTCGTCCACGTACAGAATTTCGACGGGGGCGGTGCGCGAGGCTTCGTGCGAGCCCAGTACCTTGACCAATTGTTCGGTCAGCGGGGTCAGGTTCTCCAGTTCATCCTTGATTGGAATGACCACCGACACCCAGGGCCGAGGCGACGTGGTTGTCACGGGCGGGAGTTCCCCCTGTCCCTGATCATGTCTGCATTCTACAGAATGCCTGGTGGAGGGTCAAACTATTGGAAGGCAGTGGCAATACAGCGCTCGCATCATTTGCAGAGCGAGGTATGTAGATAAGCTGGGCATCAACGCACTGTCAATTGCAAGCGGGACTGATGGCCACAAAAGTCTGTTAGTTGCGGGATGTGGAGAGTTCGGAGTTCGCCGTATTGGGTGGAACGACAGTAAAGCGCATCGTGCCAACGAGGCTGATCTCGTTGACCTTCCAGCCGATGTGGATTTCGATCTTGTACTTGCCGGGTTTCCAGCCCCCTTGGGGCGCCTGCAGCTTCACATAGCCGCTCTCGTCCTCGAGTGCCAGGTACATCGTGTCCTGGGCGATCACGGTCTTGGGGTCCAGTCCCTCGACGCGCTCG
>JAHWYE010000065.1 GCA_020028195.1 Nitrospirota bacterium | reverse complement strand
GGCAGATAGATCGCCCAGTCTCTTGCCTGATCTTCCGGTACCCAGATCAGGCTCAATAACGCATCGTGCAGCTCATCCGCATCGCGCACCATCGGCCAGGCCTCTTCCGCAACCTCGTCAATGGCGGCCTGATCCAGCGCGCCGATGTTGCCCGCCAGGTCCGCCGGCAGGCTCCGGCGCATCTCCACAGCTCGCGCGCGGCGTTCCTCCAGCGGCGCGTCATCCAGGTAGGCATAGGGATTGGCGTTCAGGATTTCATGGCAGAAGGGGGACGGCATCGGCGTGTCCACCGCAACGCACTGGACTGCTTCCTGCTCGATCCGCCTGAGCAAGGTTTCCAATCCGTCCACATCCATGGCCTCGGTGAGGCAGTCGCGAATGGTTTCTTGAACCAGCGGATGATCGGGGATGGCCAGATGGCCCATGCCGCCTGGATGGTTATCCTGGCAGGCAGTCGCAGCAGGAAACACGGCGGCCAGCAGATCTTCCGCGCGCATGCGCTGGATCTGCGGGGGCACCCTTCGCCCGTTGGCAAACCGGAGCAGGGCCAGCGCGCGCGTGGCGTTCCAGCGCCAGCGGCTCATGAACATCGGCGCAGCCATGACGGCCTGAGTCAGCACCTCACGCACGGTCTCTGACCGCAGGAATCCGAAGACCGCGTCGAGCGGAAAGCTATGCCGTTCGCCCAGAGAGATGACGATCCCCTCATCCGTCGCGGCAGCCTGCAACTCGAGGTCGAACGTCGTGCAAAATCGTTTGCGGAGCGCCAGTCCCCAGGCACGGTTGAGACGACCGCCGAACGGCGTGTGCAGGATCAGTTGCATCCCGCCGCCTTCATCGAAGAACCGTTCGGCAATGATCCTCTGCTGAGTCGGCACTGCACCTAACACTGCGCGACCGGCTGCGACATAAGCCACCGCCTGTTCCGCACCCCGCCGGTCCAGACCACACTGCGCTTGAAGCCAGCTGATAGCTGACGCGTCGCGCGTGGAGCGCGAAGCCTGTGGCGAGAGGTCATGATCCGATTCAACGCTTGTGTCCCTCGGAATCAATCGGTCCAACTCATATCGTAGAGACGCGACTTCCGCGGACAGTTCCGTGGTGCGTGAAGGAGCTTCGCCACGCCAGAAGGGAATGGTCGGCGGGGCACCGTGGGCGTCCTCCACCCGCATCTTCCCGGTCTCCACACCGCGAATCCGCCAGGATGAGTTGCCCAACAGAATGATGTCTCCGGCCAGACTCTCCACCGCAAAGTCTTCGTCCACCGAACCGACTACGGTTCCGTCCGGCTCGGCGATGACCGCGTAATTGGCGGTATCCGGGATCGCCCCGCCTGAGGTGATCGCTGCCAGGCGGGCCCCTCGTCTGGCGCGAATGCGCCGGTTGATTCGATCGTGATGGAGATACGCACGGCCTCGACCGCGGCTGGTGGCGATGCCGTCCGCCAGCATGCGGATGACCGCATCAAACTCCCGCCGTTCGAGATCGCGGTAGGGATAGGCACGCCGGCACAAGGCAAACAGTTCATTCTCTTGCCACTCTTGGGTCGCGGCCGCTGCCACGATCTGTTGAGCCAGAATGTCCAAGGGAGCCGGAGGCACCTCGATGTGATCCAGGGTCCCGGCGCGGATGGCTCTGACGAGCGCGGCGCACTCGATCAGCTCATCGCGGGTCGTGGCGAAGAGCCGGCCTTTCGGTAAAGCGCCCACCCAGTGACCGGACCGCCCTACTCGCTGCAGGCAGGTGGCAATCGCGCGGGGCGAGCCGATCTGGCAGACCAGGTCCACAGTCCCCACATCAATGCCGAGTTCCAAGGAGGCAGTCGCGACCACGACGCGCGTCTGCCCCTGTTTCAGCCGTTCCTCAGCCGAGAGGCGGATCTGCCGAGACAAACTTCCGTGGTGGGCAGCCACCGCCTGCCCGCCTAAGTGTTGTAACCGCTCGCCCAGGTAATGGGCCACCCGTTCCGCCAGCCGCCTGGTATTGACGAAGACCAGCGTGGATCGGTGCTCGCGGACGAGCTCTGCCACCCGGTCATAGATGTCGCTCCAAATCGCATTCGTCGCCACCGCGCCCAGCTCGTCCTTCGGTACCTCCACCGCCAGGTCCATCTCACGGCGATGGCCGATATCAACGATCCGGCAGGGATCCGTGAGGTGTGAGGGATAAGGCGTGAGGGGTGTGAAGGCCGACTCCTGGACTGCTTCCCGATGTCCGACTAGAAACCGTGCAATCGTTTCGATCGGTTTCTGCGTCGCTGAGAGGCCAATCCGCACAGGTTTGGCTCGCGTCATCGCTTCGAGTCGCTCCAGTGATAGCGCCAGGTGCGCGCCGCGCTTGTTCGGCGCCACGGCGTGGATTTCATCCACGATCACGGTTCGCACATCGCGCAGAATCTGGCGGCTCTTCTCCGCCGTGAGCAGCAGGTAGAGTGATTCCGGGGTCGTGATCAGAATGTGCGGCGGCCGACGAAGCATCTGCTGACGGGCCCAAGCGGGCGTATCGCCGGTGCGGACCGTCACACGGATCTCGGGCATCAGCCGTCCGGCTGCCAGCGCCGCATCTGCGATCTCGACCAGGGGCTGTTGCAGATTTTTCTGAACGTCGTTACTGAGCGCCTTCAGCGGCGACACGTACAGAACCTGGGTGCGGTCCTCCAGTTCGCCTCCGAGTGCCTGCTTGAAGAGGGCATCAATGCAGGAGAGAAAGGCAGCGAGCGTTTTGCCGGAACCGGTCGGCGCAGCGATCAGGACATCCGTCCCGGACGCAATGGCAGGCCAACTCCCGGCCTGCACGTCAGTGGGCGAGCCGAACCGCCCTTGGAACCAGGCAGCAATGATCGGGTGAAAGCTGGAGACGGACATGCGGAGACCTGCTTCCCTATCCTGTTAGAAGCGGAGCAGCCAGAGGACCATCAGACAAACCATGAGGTTGTTCAGCATATGGGCTGCCATACCGGGAAGCAAGCTGCCGGTCTTTTCGTAGGCCCAGGCCCACACGAGTCCACTCCAGAACACGCTGACAAACCCCACCACACCATAGCCATGAGCTGTCGCAAAGATCGCCCCGCTGATCAGGGCCGATGCGCCCCATCCAAACTTCCGACGAAGGGTGGCGAAAAGCAGCCCGCGAAAGGCAATCTCCTCGAACACAGGCGCGATGACCACGTATTCCAGCAGACTCACCGCCAGCACCGGACCGGTCCCCCAGACTAGGTCGCTGTCGAACCATTCGGTCCAATGGCTGGACAGGCTCAGGGAGTCAGTCGCGAGGCTCACCCCCCATTCACCCAGGAGCCCAACTGCGACCACTGCCGGAACGGCAAGTGCACACCGGCCCCAACCGGCCGACACCGGCCACAGACCCAGTCCGTCCCCAAATCCCAGCTCGGTCGGTTTCAACAGATGTCGGTAAGCCAACACGAGCAGCGGCAAGTTGGTCACAGGCAGGGCAATGACCCTGAGCAGCGGGCTGTCCATTTCAAAAAACATTAGGCCGAGCGCCAGCACCGTCCCGATCGCCCCACCCCTGATCATCACCACGACGCCGACGCGCCCGCCCCACATGGGCGGAAGCGGAGCCATTCCGACCCTCATCAAGTTACTACGCCGCCTCGCCAGCACCACCAGCAGCACAAGCGTGCCAATCAGGATGAGCGACAGATCGACCGCGAGGAATTCGCGTGTCCGTTGTAGCAAGGGAGCTGCGCGCTTGCCCGACTCCCGTTCAATGGACGCGAGGCGCGAGCGATGGCCAGCCCGCATCGCCAAATGCGTCGCGAGTCGGTCATAAAACCAGCCGGATGGAAGCAACTCCGCCAGCTCGGCCTGCAATTCCATCTCAACTGCAGGATCCGTCCTCGGCTCCAGATAAGCGGCTCGAATCAACCTGACGAAGGACGGAAACGGTTCTTCACGACCATCCCATTCTTTAGTCCTAGCTCGGACCTGATCCAAGCGACCGGCCTCCGCTTCTAGGACCGCGAGACGGAGTTGGACAAGGGGATCAGAGGAGTAGGCAGCGAGTTCCTCGTACCAACTAATAGCCTGCGCCAGTTCGTTGATCCCATCCCCCATTGTCACATCGTACAATTGACGCTCCCAAGCCTGCGCCCGGGCAAAGGCTTCTTCCAAATCCATCGTGCGGCTGACCATCAGCGCCAGCGCGCGCTCCGGCGACGAGACGCGGTCCAGGCGGGGTACGGCGACAGAGAGCCACCCGAACGCGAGGGCAGCGGCAAGCAGAACGAGCGCGGCGAGGACCGTCAGGATCGTCGAGAAATGGGGTTCGTATGGAACGAAATCCGAGGAGAGGGAACCCTCCTGCAGCGTGGGAAGAGTTCCCTCGTCTGGGCCTGTAAGTGGCTGGTCGGTGAACACCTGGTTGCTCAAGCGGGCGGCAGTATAGCATGGCCCCCCAACGAACGAAACCACGTTCAGGAGGCGCTCGTTTCCGCCTGGGTAGCCGGAGAGTGGCGGGAACAGAGACAGTTCGGTATACTAGCCCCCCCGACGGTCGGCTCCCAGCAATGGGTCGTCTATCGGTCCTCCAGCGGTAAGAATCAGGCGCAGCGCATGGCAAACCCGATCAACGACTTTAGCCCTCCGCCTCGGTTACTTCTGGGTCCCGGCCCCAGCATGGTCCATCCTCGTGTGCTTCGCGCGATGGCCACACCCCTTCTCGGCCATTTGGATCCCAAGTTCCTGCAGGTCATGGACGATGTGCAACAGATGCTGCGGAACGTCTTTCGCACCACCAACCGCTTCACCATCGCCGTCTCCGGCACCGGCTCAGCGGGCATGGAGGCTGCGCTGGTGAACCTGATCGAGCCGGGCGATCCGGTGGTGGTGGGTGTCAATGGCCTGTTCGGGGCTAGAATGGCTGCCATCGTGGACCGATGCGGCGGAAAACTGATCCGAGTGGAGGCGCCCTGGGGCAAGATCATTGAGCCGCAGGACATTCGGAAGGCGCTCAGCCGATCAGGCCCGGTAAAGATCGTCGCCCTCGTTCATGCGGAAACTTCTACCGGCGTCTCTCAGCCGCTAGAGGACATCGCCGCCCTGTGCCGCGACCACGGTTCTCTATTGGTTGTGGATGCGGTCACCTCCCTGGGAGGCCTCCCGCTCAATGTGGATCACTGGGGAATCGATGCCTGCTACAGCGGCACCCAGAAGTGTTTGAGCTGCCCACCCGGCCTGGCCCCGCTGACCATGAACGAGCGCGCGCTGGCCGTGATCCGTGGTCGCAAGACGCCCTGTCAAAGCTGGTATCTGGACTTGTCCCTGGTGGCGGATTATTGGACGGAGGGCAAGCGGGCCTACCATCACACCGCACCGATTTCCATGCTCTATGCCCTGCGAGAAGCGTTGCGCCTCGTCGAAGAAGAAGGTCTTGCGGCACGCTTCGCTCGCCACAAGCTGAATAGCGCTGCGCTGATGGCCGGTCTTGCTTCGCTCGGCCTGCGCCCGTTTGCTGAGGAACATCATCGCCTGCCGACGCTCAATTGCGTCACGCTGCCGACCCATGTCGAAGACGCTCCGGTGAGGGCCTCGCTCCTCCAAGAGTTCGGCATTGAAATCGGCGGCGGCCTCGGTTCCCTCCAAGGGAAAGTCTGGCGCATTGGGTTGATGGGCGAGTCCTCCACCAGGACCAACGTCTTGACCCTCCTCAGTGCATTGGAGGAGATCTTTCTCCGCCGTGCCTGGATCGCACGAGCCGGGATTGCGCTGGACGCCGCATCGCAACTGTATCTCAGTCCTAGTCGGGGAGCCCACACCGAAGAGCCGGCCCCAACCGGCGCGTGACGGTAGGCTCCGCCTATCAAGAGAGGTGTAATCATCGCCATGACACGAACGTTGATGTGGGGAATCGTTTTCGTTTTCAGCGCCCTTATCGGCGCGCTAGGCTTTTGGGGTCTCTCACGGCTCATGGCGGATCGGGACGCCGCGGCCAGGATCCCGGCGTCGACGGCGGCGGAATATATCCATGCGGTCATCGAGGCCAACCGCACCGTCTACACGACACACGTCGTGGACAAGATGCAGGAGAAAGCCATCGTGCCGGCTCTCGAACACTGGAAACAGGAGGCCGCCCTGCCCCTGCCGGCCCAGTTCCTGATCGAGACCGGCAAGCTTGTCGGAGAGAAGGGACTCGGGCTTCGGTACCGATTGGCGAGCCTCACGCCCATCTATGTTTGGAACGCGCCGACGTCGGACTTCGAACGAAGGGGGCTTGAAGCTGTCAGCAGAAATCCGGAGCAGCCCTTTACCGGGTTCATTCGAGAAGGGGGGAAGCGATTCTTCAAGGCCGTCTATGCCGATACCGCCGTCTCTCACACCTGCGTTGACTGTCACAACTCACACACCAACAGCCAGAGGCGGGACTACAAACTGCACGACGTGATGGGCGGCATTGTGATCACGATCCCGGTCGGGCAATAGGACTCCATCTTGAGTGTGCACACCCTATGAAGCTGGCCTTTCGGCATGCGAGAGTCCTTGACGGGCTTGGACGGGCACGCGAGCGGGCGACGCTCCTCGTGCAGGACGACCGCATTGCGGCGATCGGCGATGACCGGGAGGTGACGGTCCCCCGCGGCGCGAGGGTGATCGACGCCCGTGGAATGACGGTGCTCCCGGGCCTGATTGATTGCCACGTCCACCTCTGCCTGGGCGGGGACGCGGACGTACTTCGCGCGATTCGGGAGGAGGACCCGGCCCTCACGTTGCTCAAGGCTGCCCGATCTGCGCGAACGACCCTCGAATCCGGCTTCACCACGGTGCGTGATCTTGGATTTCGCGATCACTCGATCTTCTCCCTCAGGCAGGCCATTCAGGACGGCCTCCTGCCCGGTCCCCGCATTCTGGCGGCAGGACTGGTTGTCTGCATGACCGGAGGCCACGCCCGCTTCATCGGTCGGGAAGCTGATGGCCCAGTCGAAGTCGTGGCAGCAGTCCGTGAGCAACTGGCCAGGGGCGCAGAAGTAATCAAGTTTATCGCCTCGGGAGGGGTGCTGACTCCGGGCACCTCGCCGGAGTCCGCGCAGATGACTCCAGAAGAACTGGGAGCCGGCATGGCCGAAGCCCGTAGGGCTGGGCGTCGTGTCGCCGCGCATGCCCACGGCGCCGAGGGGATGAAGAACGCGATTCGGGCCGGCGCTCACTCGATCGAGCATGCCACGCTGATGGACGATGAGGCCGCAGCCCTGATGCGCGAGCAGGGGGTCTTCATGGTCCCGACTCTCTCGGCCATTGCCAGGACCGCCGATTGCGGGCTGAATTGCGGGATTCCCGAGACGACCGTGCACAAGGCACGAACCATGCGGGCTCGGCATGAGGCTAGCTTCAAGAAAGCGCACCGAAGCGGGATCCCCATTGCGCTCGGTACCGACGCAGGCACGCCCTTCAACCATCACGGGGAGAATGCGCAGGAACTGGACCGAATGGTCGCCCTGGGCATGAGCCCAATGGAAGCCATCGTCGCAGCCACGGCCTCTGCAGCCCGATTGTTGGGCATCGAGCACCTGGTGGGCACGATCGAGGTCGGCAAGCAGGCCGACCTGTTGATCGTTGACGGCAATCCGCTCAAGAAGATCAGCCTACTTCGGGATCGGGATCGTATCGTGGGCGTGATCCAGGCCGGGCGATTCG
>JAHWYE010000005.1 GCA_020028195.1 Nitrospirota bacterium | reverse complement strand
AACGGCTCGAGTCACGATATATCGATAGCGTCCCAGATGTGCTGGCTCCATGCTGAGATCTTGGAGTCGTGTAGAAAGGACAACCGTTTTCTTGAGCCCGAGCTTCCCGATGACATGTCGCAGAAATGCGGTCTTCTTCATGCTCGGTTCCAATAGGGTCAAGTCAAGATCTGGATGACAAATCTTTAATGGTAGTCCTGGAAATCCAGCTCCGGACCCCACGTCGAGCAAGGATTCATTGTCATTGGGGAAGGGGGAAAGTACCTTACTGTAAGCTAGTGAGTCGAGAAAATGTTTGACTGCTATTTCCTTTTCTTGCGTGATTGTGGTGAGATTAATTCTCTTATTCCAAGCTATTAATTCATTGTAATAGGAAACAAAATCAGATACTTGAGTGCAAGTTATGGAAAACCCAAGTTGTGCTAACCCTCCCGTCAAAAACTCCGCAAACCGTGTCGATTGTTCCACGTGGAACATCTACGACAAACTTTGATCCGCGTCAAGCTCTATTTTTTGAAAGCGTAAGAAGAACCAATGACCTCCAGTCCTAGCTGAAGCGGTAGGGATGGATGGGCGGGAATTAGGGTTTCAGTAAACGGCCTAGTCGTCTATCTCGTTCTAGAGCAACCACGAGCAGAGAGATGGCGGCAGGGGTGACTCCGGAAATGCGCGAAGCTTGTCCAACGGAAGCTGGCCTGACTCGTTTGAATTTTTCTAACACTTCTCGAGAGAAACCTGTCACACCGTCATAGTTAAATGTGGTCGGGATCCATCGCTCCTCTAGTTTCTTGAAGCCAGCCACTTGCTGAAGCTGACGCCGAATGTATCCTTCATATTTCACTGTTATCTCGACGCAATCTCTGACTTCTCCGTTTTCTGGGCCAGTCTCGCCAGTCATCTCTAACAGCCCACCATAGCTCAATTCCTGTCTCTTCAATAGCTGGGCAAGGGTGAGGTCTGGAGTGACGCCATTTAGCTCCAAAGCAGCCAGTTCCTTTCTGAACTTAGCGGTCCACTCAGGCCTGGTTTGCTTCAGGCGCTTGACCTCTCGATCGACGGATTCACGCTTGGTCAAAAATCGTGAATGGGCGGGTTCTGGGATCAAACCAAGGTGGAAGCCTATGTCCATCAATCTGAAATCTGCATTGTCCTGGCGGAGCAGTAAGCGATATTCGGCCCGAGAAGTAAACATACGGTACGGCTCGCGGGCATCCTTCGTGATAAGGTCGTCGATCAAGACTCCAATATAGGCCTGAGACCGATCCAACACGAGTGGAGGCTTTCCGCGCATCTGCAGGGCAGCATTGATCCCGGCCATAATTCCTTGTGCAGCCGCCTCTTCATATCCGGACGTTCCATTGATCTGCCCAGCATGGTAAAGCCCAGCGACCTGTTTGGTTTCCAGGGTGGGATGAAGTTGCCGGGGTGGAAAGTAGTCGTACTCAATCGCATAGCCGGGCTTCAGCATCCTGGCATGCTCCAGTCCAGGTATTGTCCGCAGAATCTTCGACTGAACATCAACCGGTAGACTTGTGGAGATCCCGTTCGGATAGTATTCGCTGGTGTCCAACCCTTCAGGCTCAATAAAAACCTGGTGCCTGCTTTTGTCCGCGAAGCGAACAACTTTGTCCTCGATTGAGGGACAGTACCGCGGACCGACCGAGTCGATCACACCGCTGTACATGGGGGAGCGATCAAGATTCTCACGGATGATGGCGTGGGTCTGTTCATTGGTGTACGTGAGATGGCACGACACCTGAGGCAGTGTAATTCTCTCCGTTCGATACGAAAATGGAGGTGGGGGATCATCACCTGGTTGCGGGATCATGATGTCAAAATTGATGGAGTCACGATCCAGACGCGGCGGAGTGCCGGTCTTCAGGCGTCCCACTTCGAATCCCAGGTCACGCATACAGTCCGAGAGATGCTCTGCCGAAGCCTCCCCACCACGTCCGGCCGGGAAATGATTCATCCCGACATGAATTAATCCCTTAAGGAATGTACCTGATGTAAGAATTACCGCTCTTGCAGAGATCTGCTCCCGGGAATCGGTAAGCACCCCCGTGACTGCCCCGCCTTGTGTGACCACGCGGTCAACCGTGCCGCGGCCGATGTCGAGCCCCAACTGGGAGCGAAGTGTCTGCAGCATGGCCTGTCTATAGAGCTTCTTGTCGCACTGAGCCCGCAACGCCCGGACCGCCGGCCCCTTGCTGGTGTTGAGCATCCGAAACTGAATCCCTGCCCGGTCGGTGTTGCGACCCATCTCGCCGCCCAGCGCATCAATTTCCTTCACCAAGTGCCCTTTGGCGATCCCGCCGACTGCGGGGTTGCAGGACATCTGGGCGATCTTATCCTCATCCATCGTCAGCAGGAGGACTCGCGCCCCCATCCGGGCGGCTGCAAGAGCCGCTTCACAGCCGGCGTGGCCTCCACCGACTACGACGATGTCATACTGTCGTGTCATACAAATACTGCATGATTGGAGGCGCGAGGCCAAGGGCGATAGGTCAAATGATACGGCCTGCCTCTAGCCCCTTGCCTTTCGCCGGCTCATTTCCCGATGCAAAACTCCCGAAAGATGCGATCCAGGATATCGTCCGTGCTGACCGCACCGGTAATTTCGCCCAGGGCATCAATGGCAGCTCGAAGGTCCATAGCCACGAATTCTCCCGAAAGTTTCGCTCCAACAGATCCGGCGGCGTTCGTCAGCGCCTCTTTGGCCTTGAGCAGCGCACTTTGATGGCGCAGATGCGTGACCACGATCGACTCGCCCGGCTCAAAGTCTGCGCGAAGAATCATCGCCCGAAGACGGTCCCGTAGATCGTCCAGACCGTCCCCGGTTTTGGCCGAGATGCAAACTACGGCGCAAGCCGGTTCGTCATGCTCCAACGATGCAAGTGCTGATGAATCAATCCGACAGGGCAAATCGGTCTTGTTGACCACCACCAACCGCTTCTTGTCCCGGTGCCGGGCCAGCAGCTCGTGGTCCTCCTCGGTAAGCGGCATCGAGCCATCCAAGACAATCAGCAACAACTCCGCTTGCTCCATAACGGCCAGGCTGCGCCTGACGCCCTCCTGTTCGACCGGATCCTCAGTGCTATGGACTCCAGCTGTGTCAAACAGCCGCACCGGCACCCCCCTGATGTTCAGCACCTCTTCGAGTACATCGCGTGTCGTCCCCGGCACCGGCGTGACGATAGCGCGATCAGTCCGCAGGAGCGCGTTCAGCAGACTGGACTTGCCCACGTTAGGATGCCCCATTATCGCGGCGGTCACACCCTCCCGGAGAATACGTCCCTCCCGACAACTGCTCGCTAAGCGGGAGAGTTCTTCAATCGTCTTTTGAAGATTCGCTGCAAGCTCCTCTGGACGGATAAACGCAATGTCCTCCTCAGTGAAGTCGATGGCGGCTTCCACGTGGGCAAGCAGGCGGATCAGTGCCTCCCGCATTCGATCAATTTCAGACGACAAGGCTCCACGCAGGTGTTCCTGCGCAATCCGAAGGCTGCCGGCCGTTTTGGCTCGAATCGTGTCGAGAACTGCCTCAGCCTGCGTGAGGTCGAGCCGCCCGTTCAGGAACGCGCGCTTGGTGAACTCACCAGGTTCAGCCAGCCGGGCCCCCCGACGGATCACTGCCTCGCACAGGGTCTGGAGAACCAATGGTCCCCCATGGCACTGGATTTCCACCACATCTTCGGCCGTGTAGGAACGGGGAGCTCTCATCACAACGACGAGCGCTTCGTCAATGGCCAGGGAGGAAACAGGCCGCCAGTTCCTGGCCTGGACCAGTCCTGTCTGGGGTTCTTGTACGGGCATAGCCTCAAGAAGGTCGGCATGGTACATGACGTGGCTTGTGACAGACTTGAGCGGTCTGCCGGACCGGAGCTTCACAAGACCGGTCGCCGCTTCAATGGCCTTCTCCCCGCTAATTCTCAGAACCCCGATCCCACCTTCTCCTACTGGAGTCGCAATGGCGCAGATCGTGTCCTGTAATTCTCCGCTCATGGCTTATCCGCTGATGGCTCAACCGAGCTCTCCGCCTCAGCCCTCTGCACGACCTTGTCCTTCTTCCTTTTTCCGGCCTGTTTCTCCCCATCCACAGGCGAGGCGACTGCAGCCGTGCCCTCTGAAGCGGACATGAATGTCGGCTTCTTGAAGACATACCGATCTGTCACAAACTGCTGAAGGATGGTGAGTACATTGTTGGTGAGCCAGTAGAGCACCAGCCCGGCTGGGAAAGTCAGAAACAAGAGGGTGAGAAAGGCCGGCATGAGCAGCATGATCTTGGCTTGGGTCGGATCCATGGTGGTAGGCATGATCTTCTGCTGGACGACCATGGAAACTCCCATGATCACAGGAAGGACGTAATAGGGGTCTTGGACCGAGAGATCCGTGATCCACAAGACAAATGGGGCCTGACGAAGGTCAATCGTCATGTACAAGATGTTGAACAGCGCGACGAACACCGGCATTTGAAGCAGCATCGGGAGGCATCCCCCCACAGGATTCACCTTATGGTCGCGGTAGAGCTTGATAAGCTCTCGGTTGAGCCGCTCCCGGTCGTCCTTGTACTTCGCCTGCATGGCGACGACTTTGGGCTGGACGCCCTGCATATCCTTCATGGACTTGTAGCTCTTGTACTGGAGGGGAACGAACAGCAGTTTGATGCCGACTGTCAGAAGGATAATCGTCACGCCGTAATTTCCGGTATAGTCGTAAATGAAACGGAGGATGTAAAAGATCGGCTTGGCCACGAATTTGACGAAGCTCCAGCTCCCATAGATGAACCAGCCGAAGTCTATGGTATCTTCCAGACCGACATTCAACGATTTGAGCGTGTCGAATTCCTTAGGACCAGCATACAACTGCAGTTTGAGGGCTGATGACGGGTCGCCCTGAGCAATCCGAATGCCAGCGGATACGAGCTTGTCACCTTCTTTCTTGACCAGTGCGGCGGTCGCTTCGCCGGGGATCAACACGCTCAAGAAATACTTGTCCTGGAGAGCCACCCACCGGACTGTGCCTTTGCGTTCCAATTCTCCATCAGGGGTGTCTTTCTCGATCTTGTCATCCACCAACGAGGCCGGTCCAATGAGCCCGATGAACCCCTCTCCCCATTCCAGGATCCCGAAGTTCGTGCCCAGGCCGATATCCACTGTGCCCCTCAGCCCCTCGGCCTTGACCGAGACATCCACGAGGTAACTGTGGTAGTGGAAGGTGAGTTGCTTCTCCACACGCAAGCCACCCCTGGGATCTTGATAGGCGAAGGTGAGATGGCCGTTAGGATGAGCCTCATCCAGCGTGGAAAAATCTTGCTCAACCTGATACAGACCGTCCAATAATTGTCTGCTGATGACCGGGTCCGGGACCTGAAGGGACAGCGGCCCCTTAAACTTACCCCCGGAATACATGAGTTGAACTGGTTGCGGCCCATCGGGGCCCTTGGTCGAGTAACGCTTGAGTTCCCACCCCTTGATGACCGCTCCACGGTTGGTGAATACCGCCCGAAATAGGTCCGTCACAACCTCGTAGGTCTGCTCCTCAACAGGAGATCGCGCGTCCTTCTCTCTCGCATCGAGGCGTGCAGACCCGAGGGTGGGTGCGGACACAACTGGGAGAGGCGCGCTGGGGGATTCAGGACCTTTTGCGGAAGCTGAGGGACTCTCGATCGTGCGAGGCTGATCTGGCTGAGGGGGCGACTGGACCATCCCCATCTGCTTCAGCAAATAGTCATAGCCGATAATAATCGCGAGCGCAAGAATCAGAAAGATAACGACCCTCTTTTCCATCTATCGAGGACTCCCTTACTAACGGTAGAAAGCAGTGGTCAGGACGAAACCCGCTTCAAGCATCAGGACGGTTTTGAGCTGGCGGCTGCTGTCCTTACATCGCTGTTATTGAACGGGATCGAACCCACCGGGGTGGAAAGGGTGACATTTCAGAAACCGAAGGCAGGCCCACCCCAGTCCCCGCAGAACCCCGTATCGCTGGATCGCCTCACAGGCATAATGGGAACAGGTAGGCTCAAACCGACAGGCTGGCGCAAGCAGGGGGGAAACCCATCGCTGATACAGCCGAATCAAGCTGAGGCAGAGTTGTCGCATCGTTGGTCCAACCCAGCAATCATCAATCCTTCATGCCGCAGAGCCGCTTTCCAGGCGTCCTGAAGCAACCGGTGTTGGACGATCAGGGCCTCCCGCCTCGGGAACACCAAGAATTCGCGTCCTCCTACCAACTGTTGCCGGACTTCCCGCGCCAATTCCCTGAACACACGTTTGGCTCGATTCCTGTCCACTGCTCCGCCGAGACGCTTGCCCACCACAATCCCGATCCGGGTCTGTGATGATCCTGATGGACAGGAGAGCATGTTAAACAGTGGGGTCTGAAACCTGCGGCCATGTTTCTTCACACGCTCAATATCGGTGCTTTTCCGGAGGAAGAGAACACGATCTTCCGACGGTCTGGTCATCGTTAGGAGTCTACCGGAGAGCCACACACCGCGACGGACGATCTCTGAGACTACAGGCAACGTCGCTCACACAGTAAGCCGCGCCCGCCCTTTGGCTCGCCGGCGGGCCAATACTTTCCGCCCACCCTTTGTACTCATACGTTTCCTGAACCCATGCTCTCTTTTTCTTTTCAAATTTGACGGTTCTCTAAAGGTAGTTGACATGGCGACACTCCTTCATATTAATCCGGCCCACAAAGCGCAGCATTATATGAGCCGTCCCTCGGTGTGTCAATCGCGCGACGGTAGACTTGTAGACCTTGCAGCAGGCCTTGGCGACAGCTCAGACCGTTTCAGTCCGGACTGGCAAGAAAGATGTGAAACCATTAGCTCTTCGCGGTCCTCTATCCGAGCGGCCTGATCAACTCGCTGTGAGGCGGTTTTGTGTACCCTGAGCCAATCTGCCACATGATGTTGAGCCATGACCCATTGCACGAATATCGTAACCCTGCTGAGACATAAGACCTTCTTAGAACCTCACCGCCTGGCACTACGCTTGCTCAATCACCTGCCTTGTGGTGAAATGTCCGCGCCTTGTCCAGGCCAGACTATACCGGAAGGAGGTGAAAACAAGATGAGAAAAACCTTCGTAGCATTGATGGCATTGGTTATAGCGACGACCTTCGGCACGGTGACATTCGTCCAAGCCGACGAGAACGCAGCGGCGCCAGCGCCTGCTGCTCCGGCTGCAGCCCCTGCTGCGGCGCTTGAAGAGAAAAAGGACATGGGGGAGCATAAGGGCACGGAGAAGAAGGTGGAGAAAAAAACAGCGAAAAAGAAAGCCAAAACGAAGGAGTAGCACAGGCCTTCTCGAACAGACCGGCCCTCTTCGGTTGCCCTCCCCCCGACTGAAGGGGTTGCCGGTCTTTCGTACATTGTTTGAAAGTCAACATGTCTCCCCGCCGTGATCCTTCATATTGTCGCGAGACAGCAGCTCGACCAGTAAGGAGATACCGGATGAAGCAACCGTTCATATGCTATTTGATGGTTTCTGCCCTAGCGCTTGCCGGGGGCTGCGCCCAGCCCCCGACTGACAAGCTCACGACTGCTGAAAAGGCGATCAACGAGGCGAGAGCTGCGGGGGCACCCACCTACCTGGCGGAGGATTTTGCTAAATTAGAAGGCATGCTGACTACGGCGAAGAGAGAGATTGCGGAACAGGATGCCAAATTTGCCATGCTTCGCGATTACGACAAGGCCGAGCAGCTACTTGCCGCCGTGGAAACCGATGCAGCGCGAGTGAACACCGACGCTACGAAAAAGAAGGAAGAAGCCAAGGCAGTAGCCCTGCAGGCCCAGCAAGCAGCACAGGAGGCAGTGAAGGCCACCCAGGAACTGGTCAAAAAGGCACCGGTCGGGAAAGACCAGAAACCGCTCCAGGCGATCAAGGCTGACGCGCAAGGATTAATCGCGTCCCTCTCCGAGGTCCAGACGGCTCTGGATGCAGGCGACTATCGGGTCGCACAAATCAAAGCCAAGGCTATCCAAGAAAAGAGTCTGGCGGTCCAAGCAGAAATCCAACGTGCCATGACCAAAGTTGGCGCGGCCAAGGCCCAGAAGGACAAGCAGGTGAAGAAACATTCGTCACGGTGAGGATCTTGATGCCCGCCCCAACCAGAGTCTTCCTGTCCGGCTGTTCGATGATGATCCTGCTGATCGGCAGCCTGGCCGCCTGCGTGCAGACGGCGCCTCCTGAGCTCCTCGAAGCAGTGGAGAGCCTCGACCGCGATCTCGTGGCGATCCAGGGAGCGGAGTTCGCCCCGACAGAATACGCGCGGTTCGTTCAGGACTGGGCCGCACTCAAGGGACGGATGCTTGCCGAAGAGGATGTGATTCGGTGGCCGTGGGAACCGAATCCGCTCGCGGCACATCTTCAGAAGGTTCAAGAAGAAGGTGAACAGGCCATGGCTGTCGCGACGCAGCGGAAGGAAGAGGACCGTCGCGATGCTGAAGCGCGGCTGACCTTGCTGGATCGACGGCTCCGTATCTTTAATAGCCGTGTCGATGAGATGGAAAGCCGCGTGGTGCTTGGACAGAGACCGATCGAGACCGAGCTACTGGTCAGGCAAGCTCATTCCTTCTTGGACCAGGGATTGTTTGCCCGCTCGCTGCAGGCGACCGAGCAGGCTTCCACGCTCATAGTGGCTCAAACGGCCTTGCTGACCACGGAACTTAAGCGGTACGCTGACGAACGCCTGGTTGGGACTTGGCGCCAAATGGCGCGCCGCACCATCGCCTGGTCGCGGACCAATCAAGCGACTGCGATCCTAGTGAACAAAGCCGATCGCCGCCTGACCATTTACCGGAATGGCCGCCCGGTTGTCTCGTATCAGGTACGGCTCGGCTACAACGGCATCATGGAGAAGCGCTACCAGGGAGATGGGGCGACTCCGGAAGGGCAGTACCGGGTTGTGAAGAAGCGTGACCGAGGCCAGACCCAGTTTTATCGGGCTTTGCTGTTGGATTATCCCAATGCCGAAGACCGACGGCGCTTTCATAAGGCCCGCAGAGCTGGAGCCATCCCGGCTGGAGCCTTTATCGGAGGGCAGATCGAAATTCACGGAGAGGATGGCTTGCCCATGAGTCAGACCCTCGGATGCCTTATGCTTGACAATCGCCAGATGGACAAGCTATTTGAAAAGGTCGAGGTTGGCGCTCCCGTCACCATTATCGGCGCCCTCAAGGTCTCCAATCCTGTGGCGCTTGCATTGGCGGATCTGGAACAGTTCGAAGAAGGCTGAACACTCGTGAAGTGCTTTCCGTCTCTCCCTCTCCTCGTGCTCGTCGGTATCCTCTTGCTCCCCGCATCTCACCTCAGAGCGCCCTCTGAGGCAGAGGGCAACGTGGCCGGCCTGGAATCGCACAAACAGACCGATGCGTCTGAGTCTTCGCGGCTGGTGGCGCGTCATGTCGCCCTGCAACATCAACTGGCTCAGCAGGCGCCTGCCGGTCACTATATTGTCGTGGACACGGCGCGCAATCGGCTCTCCATCATCCGTCGTCAGGAAGTCTTGTTGACGGCTCTCGCTTCGACTGGCAGTGGAACGATCCTCAACGATCCCGACCGTCCCGGCACCCGGTGGATCTTCGACACACCTCGGGGTGAATTCACGATCCAGTCAAAGCTCACGAATCCTATCTGGGTCAAACCGGACTGGGCCTTTCTCGAAGAGGGGCTGGGCATCCCCACCGATGCGGAGCATCGCCTCGAGCCTGGCGTGCTCGGAGATTATGCCCTGGGGTTCGGCAAAGGCTATTTCATTCATGGGACGCTCTACGCGAGGCTTCTGGGCCAGAATGTGACCCATGGCTGTATCCGCTTGAACGACGACGACCTCCAAAGGGTGTACCAACTCTCGAAGGTCGGTACCACGGTCATGATTTTCTGATTCCTGCGCGCTTTCCCTGTCGACACGGGCAAGATGAGATTTTTCTGGGCCATGGTCCTAGCGGCCCTGACTTGGGCCACTCCCCCATCAACCTCAGGGCCAGCTTCTCAAACTGGCAATCAGGCCCGTGACCCGGAGGGGCTGCGGGAGGCAAACCGAGTCCTGGAAGAAGAGATCAGACTTGCCGCCCATCCACAGATTTATTTGCTGCTGAATTTACCCGACCGCAGTATCGTCATCAAGGGGCGTGGCATCGAGCTGCGCCGACTTCCGATCAGCGCTTGGCAGGCGATTGAGGAACGGGCAATGGTTGGAGTCTTTCGCCTGCGTGCGAGACCACAGGTGGCTCGTCCGAAGGCGACCCCTCTGGACGATCCTGCCCAAGACCCCATCGAGCTCAAGGACATGCCAGTAGCCTACGAACTCCTCTTCGATCCGACCCTCGCCGTGACAGTCGCTCCGCCGTTTCAGGATCGGCCATGGCTCTGGGCCATGGGCCTCATGAGGGACTCCTGGACAAAGACTGTATCCTGGATCCGTTCCACTGCCGCACCCGATGAGAACGCCAGCAGCCCGTGCCTTCGTCTCACCCTCTCCGTCGAAGCCGCTCAATCGCTTGCCTGGTCGGTCACAGACGGCATGCCGCTTGTGATCAGACGAACGACCCCTCAGTAAGCGAGCAGGTATAGCTACCTCGATCGCCGTTTGCCTTTTGTGGCCCCCCGACTTTAAGATACGCGCTGATTCCGACCAGTGAGGTGAATGATGCTGGCGACAAGGATCAGCGCAAATCTGGGGAGTTTGCAGGCCGTTGTGGAGTCGGCTTTGAATGAGATGGCGAGCACGCGAGTTGTCGCTCGCCTGTGGGCCAAGGACCATACCCTATGGAAACCCGGGCCGGCTGAAATTGAAAATCGGCTCGGCTGGCTCAGGGTAGCGGAACAGATGCGCGAGCAGGTAGGGACGCTTCGCGCGTTTGTGCAATCCGTGCGTCACGCCGGGTTCCGCCATGTGGTCCTGCTCGGCATGGGTGGGAGCAGCCTGGGTCCGGAAGTCCTGCGTTGCACCTTTGGATCGGCGCGTGGGTATCCCCGTCTGTGGGTTCTGGATTCGACCGTGCCTGGCGCCGTGCGCGAGGTCACCCAGTCCATCCACCCGGCCCGCACATTGTTCATCCTGGCCAGCAAATCTGGCGGGACGATTGAAGTCCTGTCGTTGTTCTCCCATTTTGGGCGCCTCGTGGCCCGTGCGCGTGGGAATACCGGCGGAGCCCAATTCATCGCCATCACCGATCCGGACACAGGGCTCGTCTCCCTGGCGCGTGAGCGTCGCTTCAGGGCCACCTTTCTCAATCCACCCGACATCGGGGGGCGCTACTCGGTGTTGTCCTATTTCGGTTTGGTGCCGGCGGCCCTCCTCGGGCTCGATCTGAAGACGCTGATTGATCGTGGGATCGAAATGGCGGAGGCCTGTCGCCCCACCGTATTGCTGGAAAACAACCCGGGAGCCTGCCTTGGGGCTGCCATGGGGATGCTCGGTCGCGCTGGTCGGGACAAGGTCACCGTGATTACCTCACCGAAAGTCACGAGCTTCGGGGTATGGGTAGAACAATTACTGGCTGAAAGCACCGGCAAGGAAGGCAGGGGGCTGATTCCCATCGCCGGGGAACCGATGGGCGCCCCCTCTGTCTACGGGAAAGACCGCCTCTTTGTCTATCTTCGGTTGGACGGCGACGCAAACGCCAAAGGAGATCGGCATGTCAAGGCGCTGGAGCGGGCCGGGCAGCCGGTCATTGGACTGAGGCTCCGCGACCGGTATGATCTGGCAGCCCAGTTTTTCCTCTGGGAATTTGCGACAGCCGTGGCAGGGTATTTTCTCAGCATCAACCCCTTCGATCAGCCCAATGTGCAGGAGAGTAAGGAAAACACGAACCGGATTCTTGAGGAAGTTCGCGCACAGGGGCGCTTGCCTCGCGAGCAAAGCACGTCAAGGGACAGCGCACTCGCCGGCCTGATCGCGAAAGCGGCGCCAGGCCGGTATCTCGCGATTTTGGCCTATATGAAGCCATCGCGACAGGCCGATGCAGCCATCATGGCGCTCCGACAGTCGGTCTTGGTCCGACACTATCTCCCAACCACAGCCGGGTACGGACCGCGGTACCTCCACTCAACCGGACAACTCCACAAAGGTGGGCCCAACACCGGCCTGTTTCTTCAACTGATCGAACGCATGATCCCTGACATGAAAGTTCCCGGTGCGCCTTACACATTTGGGACTTTGGCCCAGGCGCAGGCGGTGGGAGACCTTCAATCCCTCCAGAGGCACGAGCGTTCGGTTGTGGGGCTTCGCCTTGGCCGGCAACCAGTCTCCACCATCAGGGCACTGGCGCGAGCGCCTCGCGAGCGAGGAAGCACGCAGCGCCGCAGGAGTCACGGGAAGCGGAAGACACGCACGGGAACGCGGCGAGCCCGGTGAGAAACAATGAGCGCGGCGCCCGAAATTCGGATCATGACTGACCGCCAGGAACTGGCTGAAGAGGCAGCCGAGCTGTTTGTCTGGCTTGGCGAGCAGGCCACGACCGCCAGCGGTCGGTTTCGGGTTGCCTTGTCCGGAGGGACCACACCCAAAGGCCTGTATGCGGCGCTTGCCGGCCCGGACCTGTGTACAAAGCTTGCGTGGCCGCACGTGGATTTCTATTTCAGCGATGAACGCTGCGTGCCTCCTGATCATCCGGACAGCAACTTCGGCATGGCGAACGAGACCCTGTTCCGCCCGCTGAAGATTCAGCCGGAGCATGTCTTTCGCATGGCCGGGGAGGACAATCGTCCTGAACGAGCGGCCCTCCAATACGAGGAGCTGCTCCGAAAGGCGCTCCAGGCTCCAGCCCCTGCCTGGCCAAGTTTCGATCTGGTCTTACTCGGGCTGGGAGAGGATGGCCACACCGCGTCCTTGTTTCCGGGGACGCAGGCCTTGGATGAACGAGAGCGGCTTGTGGTCGCCACCACGGCGCCACAGGGGGTTAAGAACCGCCTCACATTCACGGCGCCAGTGATCAACAATGCCCGCGCGATTGTCTTTTTGGTCAGCGGCAGCAGCAAGGCCACTGCGGTCCGGCTGGCCCTGGAGGTCCCAAACCAGTCAGACCCTCGCATCCCCGCGAGACTAATCCGACCAGAGACCGGACGGCTCATTTGGTTCTTGGATCGGACGGCCGCGTCTGAGCTCACCATCGCCAAGCAAGGTGTTGTTTCTCACGAGGAGTAAGGGGGAAATGATTCTCGCAGGAGACATTGGAGGGACCAAGACCATCTTGGCTCTATTCGACTGGAAGACAGAGCGTGTGGAGCCGGCTCGGGAACAGACCTTTGCCAGCGCCGATTTTAAGTCGTTCGAGGAGGTCCTGGAAGAATTTCTGCAACCTCAGCCGAAAACCGCGACTCCCTCCGGCGATGAGACGGCAGCCGAAGCATCTGAATCTGACGAGCCAGAGGAACCGCCTCCCATCATGGCCGCCTGTTTCGGCGTGGCCGGGCCGGTCATTGAAAACCGAAGCCGAACCACGAACCTGCCTTGGGTCGTGGATGGGACTGGGTTGGCTGCCCGCTTCAAAATCCAAGCAGTGCGCCTCCTGAACGATTTGGAGGCTACCGCGCATGGGGTGCTGGTCCTGCGGCCGGATGAGATCGAGGCCCTGAACACAGGAGCCCCTCCTCCGACCAAAGGAGCCATGGCGCTGATCGCGGCCGGTACGGGTTTGGGCGAAGCGATCCTGTTCTGGGATGGCGTTCGGTATCGCCCGATGCCTTCCGAAGGAGGCCACGCCGACTTCGCGCCGAACAGCGACATCGAGACCGATCTGCTCCGCTATCTGCGCGCGAGTTACCTGCACGTGAGCTACGAGCGGGTCCTCTCCGGCTCAGGCCTGCATGCCATTTACGAATTCTTGCGCGACACGAAGAAGAACGAGCCGACCTGGCTCGCGGAGAAACTGAAAGTCGGGGACCCGGCCGCTGTCATTGCTGAAGCCGGCTTGAGGGGACAGGCTGAGATTGCCAAACAGGCGCTCGATCTCTTCGCGTCGATCTACGGCGCGGAGGCCGGCAATTTGGCGTTGAAGGCGCTGGCGTTGGACAGCATCTACGTCGGCGGCGGCATTGCTCCGAAGCTGCTCGCCAAACTCAAGGACGGGGCCTTTATGAAGGGCTTCACCAATAAGGGACGATACAAGCGGCTGATGAGTAACATTCCGGTCAAGATTGTGATGAACCACAAGACGGCCTTGCTGGGCGCAGCGTCTGTGGCAGTCCAGCTACGCACCGATTCCTCTACATGAGTCCCACACAAGACATCGATAGCCTGAAACGCATGGCGGCGCTCGCGTCGGTGGACTACATCCGCGACGGGCATGTCGTGGGGCTGGGGACCGGCTCCACCGCCCGCTATGTGATCGCGGTCCTGGGCGAACGAGTCCGAGCGGGCTTGGCCATCAAAGGCGTGCCGACCTCCGAAGAGACAGCCGACCTGGCGAGAAGAGCGGGCATTCCGCTGCTGTCGTACGAGGAAGACTGGTCCATTGATGTCGCGATTGACGGCGCCGACCAAGTGGACCCGCAGCTCAACCTGATCAAGGGCGGCGGCGGAGCCCTCCTGAGAGAAAAAATCATAGCTGCCGCCGCTCGACAACTGATCATCGTCGTGGATCACACCAAGCGAGTGCCGGTCCTGGGGAACTCCTTCCCTCTTCCCGTCGAGGTCATCCCGTTCGGCTGGCCGAACACGGCTCGTCGCATCGAGGCCCTGGGAGGAAAGACGGTAATTCGACAACGCAGGGGACGGATCTTCACAACCGAATCAGGGCACTATATCCTGGATCTGCATGAGGGCCACATCGAAGATCCTGCCGCGCTGGAGACTCAGCTCAACAGGATTCCCGGTGTAGTCGAGAACGGTCTGTTCGTGGGTCGGACGGACCTGTTGATCGTGGGAACTCCACGGGGCGTCGAAGTTCAACAGGCGGCGAGGCAGTGATTCGGCCTGGCAGAGCGCGGGATGTTTGAGCGTCTCATTCTGTTCCTCACCGCGCCAAGCCGCCTGCAAGTGCCAGTGACGCGCCGCCGCGCCCTCGAATCGCTTTCTGTCACGGGATGGACTATTATCATTAGGGTTGGATGCGCTGGCCTCATAGGGAACGCCCTCGGAACGGATTTTCACCGGTTTCTTATACGACGACCTCGTGACCAGGAATTCGAGCCTTCATCGTCTCAAATGCCAGCAGTCAGAGGTGACAAATTGGATCTGTACAGATTGCCCCGACGTGCGATCCCAACCAGGTATGACCTGCGGCTTGAACCGGACCTGACATCCTTCACCTTCACAGGGGACGAGACCGTGACGGTGACAGTGCAGGAGCCGACGACGGAGATCGTCCTGAACGCGGCTGAATTGGAGATCATGGAGGCGATGATTGACAACGGGGGAGGTATCACCCATCGCGGGATGTTCGAACTGAATGAGGCAACTGAACGCTGCCGGCTCACGTTCCCCGCCGCGCTCACTGCCGGTACATGGAAGTTGCGCCTCTCGTTCAGGGGAAAACTGAACGACAAGTTGCGGGGCTTTTATCGCAGCAGCTACAAGGACCAAGCCGGTGCGACGCAGGTGCTGGCGGCGACCCAGTTCGAGGCGACTGACGCGCGCCGGGCATTCCCCTGCTGGGACGAGCCAGACTTCAAGGCCGTGTTCTCGACGACCCTGGCAATTGATCCGGCCCTGACGGCCGTCTCGAACACGGCTGTGCGGTCGGAACGCCTTGAAGGTGGGAAAAAGATCGTGCAATTCGGTGACACGATCCGCATGTCCACCTACCTGGTCGCCTTCATCGTGGGAACCATCGAGGCGACCAAGCCGGTCGCGGTCGGTCGCACACCACTGCGAATCTGGTGCGTGCCGGGCAAGAGCCGGCTGGCGAAGTTCGGGCAGGAGATTGGAGCCATCTCACTCCGGTTCTTCGAGGACTATTATGGTCTACCTTATCCGGGGGACAAGCTCGACCTGCTGGCCATCCCTGACTTTGCCTCCGGCGCGATGGAGAACCTGGGAGCGATCACGTTTCGGGAAAGCGCCCTCTTGGTGGACGAGCAGGCTGCGACTCACGCGGAGCTGGAACGGATCGCTGACGTCGTCGCTCATGAGAACGCGCACATGTGGTTTGGAGACCTTGTCACCATGTCCTGGTGGAACGGCCTCTGGCTCAATGAGGCCTTCGCCACCTTTATGGAGATGCTGGCCGTGGACGCCTGGAAGCCGGAGTGGCAGAGATGGACGACCTTCGGCGTCTCACGGGCTGCTGCCCTGTCCGTGGATGGGCTCCACAGCACGAGACCGATCGAGTTCCCCGTTAGCGCGCCGCGCGAGGCTGACGCCATGTTCGATGTGCTCACCTACGAAAAGGGCGCGTCGGTGCTGCGGATGCTGGAGCAGCACCTGGGTCCCGACGTCTTTCGAGACGGTGTCCGCGACTATCTGCGCGCTCACGCCTACGGCAACGCCGACACTGGCGATCTCTGGGTCTCCCTCGGGCGAGCGGCCAAGCAACCGGTCCCGGAGGTCATGGACGGCTGGATCTTTCGGCCGGGGTATCCGCTCATTTCGGTGAGCCTTGACGGTCCAGCACTGGTCATTGAACAGCAGCGCTTCACCTATTTGCCCGGCTCCGCGGATGCAAAAGGGCGTGAGACAAACGTGAAGCAACGCTGGCAAGTGCCGCTTCAGATCAAGATCACCGCAAAGGGGAGGGCCACGACCCGCCGGCTGCTCCTGGGAGAGAAGGGAACACAGATCCAGGTCCCGACAGATTTTGAGTCCGTGCTCGTCAACGAGGGGGGCTCCGGATTCTACCGCGTACGCTATACCCAGGACCTGCTGGAGCGTCTGGTGCAGTTGGTACCAGACGGCCTGGCGCCGATCGAGCGGTTCAATCTCGTGAACGACGCTTGGGCGGCAACGACGGCCGGCCTGATGCCGATCACTGAGTACCTCGACCTGACGGCCCGGTTCCGAGCTGATCGTGACAAGAACGTGTGGGCGATCCTGATCGAATCATTCCATTTCTTGCACCGGATCATTGCGCCACCCGATCGTCCGGCGCTTGAAGCATTCGTGCGGGATCGCATTGGTCCCCTTGTGACCGAACTGGGATGGACCCCGAAATCAGGCGAAAACAATCTCATCCGTCAACTCCGAGGCGATCTCCTCCGGGCCCTGGGGACCATTGGGAATGACCGAGGCGCCCGAACCCGCGCCGCCGAACTCTATCAGGCGTCTAGGCAGACCCCGACTCCTATCGATCCAAACGTGCTCCCGGCGCTCATCGCGATCCTGGCCCATAGCGGGGACGCTGCGCGCTACAACGAGTTTTGGGAGCGCTTTCGCTCGGCAGGGACGCCCCAGGAAGAACGGCGCTATCTCTATTCCCTGGCCGCATTCCAACCGGTTGAATTGCTTCAACAAACTCTCGCGCGCACCATCAACGGCGAGATTCGCACGCAGGACGCGCCATTTATTGTAAGATTACTGCTCATGAACGTCTATGGACGTGAGCTGGCCTGGAATTTCGTCAAAGCGAACTGGGAGACGATGGACCGACTGTATCCGAAGAACGGGCTGCGCCGGATGTGCGAGGGCGTGATCGGACTTGCGACTCCCGAACTCGAGCGTGACGTGCACGAGTTTTTCACGTCGCAGAAGATTGACCTAGGCGGGAAGACGCTGGATCAGTATCTTGAACAGCTTCATATCGCCGTGACGTTCCGCGAGCGAGCCAGCGGGTCACTGAGCAAGTACGTGGGGAAGTTCTTGACGAGCTGAGTTCCGACTCACTCTGGTTTCTCATCAGCAGCGAGTGCTTCGCCAGGTGTCATTGGCCCGATTGTCCCGACTAGACCCGCATTTCCATAAGGAGAGGGACCTATGGCGACGATTCTTATCATCGACGACGAGAAGGGGATTAGATCGCTTCTGCGGGAAGTTTTAGAGAATGAAGGTCACCAGGTCATTGAAGCCAGCAACGGCCGCAAGGGCATGGAGCTGTACTTGAAGGCTCCCACTGATCTGGTCATCATGGATATCCTGATGCCAGTCAAAGACGGGATGGAAGCCACCTGGCAACTGACTCATGAGTTTCCGGACGCGAAGATTATCGCCATGACCGCCGGCCGCGGAGACACCAACTTTCTGGACGTGGTGAAGCTGTTCGGCGCGCACCGCACGTTGGAGAAGCCGTTCAAAATGGAGGACATGCTCCAAGCCGTGCGAGAAGAGCTGCAGAAGAAATAACGGACGGATTCCTCACTCGTGCCGCAGCACTGCAAGGGGCCGTTGACCGAGGATTCGGAACGTGCTGAGAAAACCAATAGTAAGCGTGAGGAGCACGGTAACCGCGAAGCCGGTGGCCAAGACGTCGGGCTGGAGCGTCCAGGATAGATCCAAGATCAAATACAGAACGGCCCAGGAAAGCGCGCTGGCCAGGACAATCCCGATCAGGCCGGCCACAACACCCAGCAGTGCGTACTCGACCGCGAAGGAGCGGGCGATCAAGCCACGGGTCGCGCCCAGAGCTTTCAGGATCACGGACTCGTAGAGACGCCGGTATCTCGTCGTGGCCAGGGCTGCCGCCATGACAATCGCCCCAGCCAGTATGCAGAACACCGCAATTGCTCGGATCGCCAGCGAGAGACGGTCCAGGATACGGGCGAAACTGTCCAGCACGTCTCCAATGTTGATGGCCGTGACATTGGGGAAAGCAGCCACCACCGCTTGCTGCAGCGGCACCTCCTTTTCCGGCGGGACTCGCACCGTTGCGACATAGGTAAAGGGCGCGCCCTCCAGCGAACCGGGTGACAAGATCATGTAAAAATTCGTCGAGAAGTTCCCCCACTCGACCTTGCGGATGCTGCTCACCTCCGCCAAAACCGTCGCCCCCTGGATCTCAAGCTCGATAGTGGAACCCAGGTCCACGCCTAGATTTTTGGCTGCCTCGTCCTCGACTGACACCAAGGGCTTCTCGAACACCTGACCTTGCTTCCACCATGTACCTTTTGTAACAACATTGTCCTTGGGCAGACCGTCCAGAAACGTCAGGACGTATTCCCGCGTAAAGTACCAACTCTTTCGCCGGTCTGGTTGTTTCTCTCCTTCTTGTTCATCCACCTCCTCCGCCTTGACCGGCTGCCCGTTAATCGCCTGTACGCGCGAGCGGACCAATGGCGTTGCTTCTGGGAATGGGTCTCCAGACTTTTCATGGATCACGCGCAAGACACCGTCCTTCTGGTCTGGTTGGATGTCAATGAAGAAAAACGTCGGGGCGTCGGTCGGTCGGCTCACCCCTACCT
Organism: Nitrospirota bacterium; assembly: GCA_020028195.1. Lineage (GTDB taxonomy): Bacteria > Nitrospirota > Nitrospiria > Nitrospirales > Nitrospiraceae > NS-7. The sequence continues at coordinate 555 of JAHWYE010000005.1, read as the reverse complement.
GGCGGACCAACGACCGTTCCAGAAGCGAGACCGCCACAATGACCATGACGCCGATGCCGACCGACACCATGACGCCGGTCGCCTGACTGCCAGGACGATGCAGATTACCGATGGCGTGGCGAATCGTCAGGGAGCGAGGACCTGGCACCAGACGGATAGCCTGGATCAACAGCAGCGCCGCAAGCAGCAGTGCGGCCACGGCGACAGCTAGCGCGCCGATGAACAGGAGCCCGATCCTCCAGGACCCGGCCTGCCAGACAGCGAGGCCGGCCAGTCCGACCGCGATCCCAACCGCCGTGAAGGAACGCAACGGATCCGCGATGCCCAGCAACCATCCCCAATCAATGCTCCAGGACGGCCGATACTGTTCTTGGGCTGCATCGGTCGTCACCACTTCCCGCCGAAAAATCAGCGCGGGACGGATCTTGCGGATGCTCAACAGAGGCCAGAGCGTAAACAGCAACGTGGTCAGGATTCCCAACGCAACGCCCTTCAAGATTGGCAAAAGGGAAGCCAGAGCCAGAGTGTTTGTGAACTCGATCTGATCCAGGAGAT
>JAHWYE010000300.1 GCA_020028195.1 Nitrospirota bacterium | reverse complement strand
GTTTTGCGACGAGACCCGACGGGCGCATGCCACACCTCCGGCTGTTCGGTCTATCCCTGTCTCTTATACCTATACGTTCTCGCGCGCAAGGCCGATCTGTCAAGCCCCCCATTCTTTCTTGCAATCCGTCCCTTGCTCAGTTAGGGTGGCGGGCACAAAAGCCTTGGTCCAGAGGAGGTTCGTCCTCACCACGTTTGGAACCTGGGAAGCCCCACGTGACCACATCCTATCCCAACGAACTCGTTGACATTTCTATCATTATCCCGGCCTACAACGAAGCGGATCGGATCATTCCCTACCTGCGCAACATCACCGCCTATTTGGGACGGCGCGGTATGGCCTATGAAATCCTGGTCGTGGACGATGGAAGCAAGGACGAGACCGTCGTCGTGGTTGAGAAATTCCAAACTGAAGCACCAACCATCCGACTCCTGCAGCTTGCTCAGAATACAGGGAAGGGCGGCGCAGTCCGCAGGGGAATGCTGGACGCGCGTGGCCGCTTGCAACTCTTTGCAGACGCGGATGGCGCCACGCCCATTCAGGAACTGGAACGCCTGGAGAGTCTTCTGAAGGATGGAGCGGACATCGCGATCGGCTCCCGGTTGCTGGCTTCCCGCGACAACCGCTACACCGTCAGGGCCCGATGGCACAGGATCGTGCTGGGGAACCTGTTCAACAGGATCGTTCAACAACTCAGCGTCCGTGGCATCGCCGACACGCAGTGCGGCTTCAAGCTGTTCCGGGGAGCTGTGGCTCAAGATCTCTTCTCAGTGAGCCGCGTGAACGGCTATGGGTTCGATCTGGAGTTGCTCTACATCGCCCAGCGGCGGGGGTACCGCATCGCCGAAGTGCCGGTCAACTGGACAGATCAGCCAGGCACAAAGGTCCGGATCCTGCGGGACGGCCTGCGCATGCTCCTGGAGCTGCTGCTGGTGCGACGCAATGCAGCGAACGGCCTGTACGGCTCCATCTTTTAACCTCACGCCTGCCGCCTCACGTACAGGCTGACCTTTGCATCCTGGTAACGTGCTTGCCATTCGCGCCGGCCTGCCAGAACTCGGTCGAGTGGACTCCCGCGCCCTACGATCGCCCAATCAATTCCATACTTGCTCAAGACCCCGAGCGCAGGCGGATCCCAGTTGGTTAGAGCGATGTAGTCATAGAAGATCCGCCGATCTCCGACCCGCCAGGCCGGCATGCGGCCATCGATGAATATTTTCTCCCCCGGCAGCCACCAGAGGAGGAACCCACCCAGCCCATAGTCGTTATAGAGCCTCGTGCCGAGCGAGTCCCGGTGCTCACGAATCCAGCGAACTGCCTCGATGGGATAGTCGGTCCCTTGAAAGAATTCCGCCGGCGCCAGGCCTGAGCGAAGAACCGACCTGAGGTGGTCAGGACCCATGAGCGCCATGCCAATAGCCACGGCAAACGTCAGCGCCAGGAGCCACTGCTTCTGTCGAGCGGGACCGGTTGCGAAGCGCGCCGATGCGCGCACTGCGAGCTCGGCCAACAGCTCAGCCCACAAGGAGACGCTGACTAGCAAGAAGAATGGCACATTGCGCCAATGACGCAGGGACAGCCCCAGAAACACTGCCAAGATGATCCACCGTATCGGTTCAACTCGACGATAGAGAAACAAGACCGCGATGCCGAGCGCAGCCAGGTACGTCACGTAGGTGAGGCCAGCTCGGCTCTGCAGAGAGACTGGCTGCCATTCATGCAGGACCTCGATCATAAAGCGGTCCGTCAGCGACTGATAGAGTTCCAAGTGAAGCCGCCAGCCGTAGGGGTTGATCAGCGTCACCAGCGCGGCCAGGCCGATCATCAGCGCGAGGTGTCTGATCTGCGGCCAGGCCAAGGTCGGTTCGTTCAGGTGATCGGCTACAGAGGGCCACCGGCTGGTGACGAGGCGGATCGCGGCCGACGCGCCAAGGGCCAGGGTCAGTGTGAAGAGGCCGGCCGGAAAGCCACCATGCAGATTGGCCCAGAGCAGAAACAGCGGCGGAAGCACCCAGAGGTGAAGCAGACCTCCGGCAAGAAACCGGCGACACAACCAGAGCACCAGAGCCAGACCGAGAAGCGTGACCATCTGGGTCCGCGCGCCGAGAAACGGCAGCGCGACCCAGAGCGCACCCGAGACGGCAAAGAGCTTGTATGTTCGACTGGCCTGCGCCGGGATGGCTGCCGTAAGAAACGCGCCAAGGGTCACAGCCGCAAAGAACAGGATCGCACCCAGCGGCCCCGTCTTGCCCAAGCCGTTGTAGATCAAGCCGATGAAGCCGTCCGTCAACCAGGCGTGCTCCACCCACAGCCAGTCTGGGACAGTATGAGAATAGGGGTCGGTCTCCGGCAACCGCCATCCCTGTTGTACCAGGTCAAGGCCGGCCCGCAGATGCCATCCGAAGTCAGGGTCCACCAGGGGCTGCAGGGCGAGGTTCAGGCTGAAGAAGAGAAGGAGAGCGTCGAGTGCGGGGTATGAGAGAGTATTCGTTATTCGTGAATCGTTATTCGTCACAAACGCCTGGTCCGTCCCGCGTTTCACGCTTCACGATTCACGCTTACCGGTCGTCGCACCAGGAGATTGCCCAGCACCAGCCAGTCCACATCGGTCCTCAAGAAACACTGGATCGCCTCTTCCGGGCTGCACACAATCGGCTCGTTCACGTTGAAGGAGGTGTTCAAGAGGATCGGGACACCGGTCTTTCGCGCAAATGCTTCGAGCAACTTTCTGAATTTCGGGTTTTCATCTCGGCCCACGGTCTGGAGACGCGACGTGCCATCCACGTGCACGACAGCAGGAATGATTCCTTTGGCCGATGGTAGGACAGGAGCCGTGAACAGCATGAAGGGAGACGGCGATGGACAGTCGAAGTACTCTGCCGCGCGCTCCTCCAACACCGACGGCGCGAAGGGTCTGAACGACTCTCTGAGCTTGACTTTGGCATTGATCAGCTCGCGCATATCTTCGCGTCTGGGGTCAGCCAGTAGACTGCGGTTGCCCAGTGCTCGAGGTCCCCACTCCATGCGCCCCTGAAACCAAAAGACCAGACGGCCACGCTCCAGCTCGGTCGCCACTCGGTCGCACAAGACGTCTTCGGACAAAGCGTCCCAGGCCAGCCCAGCTCGGCTGAGCGCCTTCCGGCAGTCCTCCTCGCTGAACTCGGGCCCAAGATAGACGTCCCGCATGACTTCGCGGTGCGAC
>JAHWYE010000064.1 GCA_020028195.1 Nitrospirota bacterium | reverse complement strand
AAAGGCCGCGACGCGATTGGCCTCCAGCCCGTCCCGCTCGATCAACGCGCGGCGCGTCCGTTCCCCACCCGTCACGATCACGAGATCAAGCAACTGGCGATAGAGCAGCCTCGTCGTGAGATTGTGGTTCAAGGGCGTGGAGATGTGCCGGATGCGAATAACCTTCGGCCTGGGGCGGACCAGCCTTGCGGCCAGCCCACCGATCCAACTGTCGCGCGAGCTGTTCAGTTGGAGAATCGCAGGGCGCTCTCGCGCGATCAGGCGTCTGAATGCCAGAATAGCCGACGGATAGCGCGACCGTTTCATGGACACCTGTTCGACCGGCAACCCCTTCCGGCTCGCCATGTCGCAGATCGGACTACCGGGCTCAAGAATCAGTCGAAGATCTTGCCCGCGCTTGAGCAGGCCTTCCGCGTGGAGTAGCACCGCCAACTCCTGCCCGCCGACCGCCGTGCTGGACTCAGCGATAAGGATCTTCACAGCCGTTCATGCGCCAGTCTGACCGCCAACCGTTCTCGGACAGCGGCCAGGACCTGATGGGAGGTGATGCCAGTGAGACATTCCAGGTGATTGCTATTGTGGCAGCTCCGACTGAAGCAGGGGCTGCAGGGAACCTGATGTGTCAGAACCACGTGGCCGACGCCGTACGGGCCCGTGCGGCGTGGACTGGTCGGACCGAAAAGGGCGACTACCGGTGTCCCGACCGCCGCCGCCACATGCAACGGTCCCGAATCATTGGTCAGCAGCACCGAAGCCGATTCGAGCAGGGCCGGGAGCAAGCCCGGCGTCGTCTCCCCCGTAAGATCCACTGGCACGGTACGCATCAGGCCCTTGACAGCCTGCGAAGCCGCTCGCTCATCCGGTCCGCCGATCAGCACGACAATCCCCAGTTTCTCTTCCTGAATCCGATCAGCCGCAGCCGCAAAGAACTCCGGCGGCCAGCGTTTGGTCGGCCAGCGGGCCGAGACATTCATCGCAATCCACGGGGTACTCACTCGCACACCAGACCGACTCAGCAGACCGGCTACCTCCTCTCGGTCGGCCGGTCCGACACGCAAGCGGAAATTCGCGTGGTTTCCCTCCCTGGGAGAAGTGCCCACGTCGGCCGCCAGTGCAGCAGCCACCAGCAGATACCGATCCACCGCATGCAGGTCCTCCGTCGGAACCGAAACCTTCTGTGTGTAGAAGAAGGGGCTGCCCTCACGAGCGTTGGCAAACCCAATCCTGACGGGACATCCGGTCAGCCAGGCGATGGCCCCACTACGAAACAGCCCTTGCAAATCCACCACAAGATCGAAGTTGGCTGCGCGAAGGCGTGGGACTTGGGACAGCCAGCCACTCAGGCTCGGTTCGACGGGCCAGACTCTGTCAAGTTCCTCAGCCCGCTCCAACAACCCGGCCCACTGTTGCTTGACCAGCCACGTGATCGACGCGCTGGGAAAGGCCTTCCGCAGCGCCGACAGTGTGGGAAGGGCATGGACCACATCCCCCATCGAGCTCGGCTTGATGATCAGGATACGACGGAAGTCAGGCATTGGTGTCACCTGACGATCAGACGGTTAACGATTGACGTGCCTTCGCGTCTTCGATGATCCACTCCACGGCCTCGACCAGTCCTGGCGCAACATAATCCGGTTGTCGTCCCTCTGTCTGCAAGTCAGCCAGAGCCTGCAAACTAGTCGGACCGGTCGTGACCAACAGGCTCTTTGCTCCGATCCTAACGGCCAGCTCCATGTCCCGCTTCTGATCTCCCACCACGTAGGCACCCGATAGATCAAGGTCCAGGTCCGTCACAGCTCGCTCCACCAGAGCAGTCCCGGGTTTACGGCAGCCACAGCCTTCATCAGGAGCGTGAGGACACACATAGATCCCGTCCAGACAGGCTCCCCCAGCTTTCAGGAGCGCACGCAACCGATCGTGGATCTGTTCCAGTGTCGAGGCAGTCAGCAGCCCCCTGGCGATCCCTGACTGGTTCGTGATCGTCACCACGCGCGCCCCAGCCCGGTTTAAGCGAGCCACCGCCTCAACCACACCGGGGAAGAGTTCCAGCTCCTCCGGTGTCTTCACATAGCCGGGGTCCCGGTTCATCGTCCCGTCGCGGTCCAAAAAGACGGTAACGCCCTTGAGTGGAGTCGTAAGGTCTGAGGGTTGGAAAGTCTTCAAGCCGTGACTTTTGGACTGTCGACCTTCGACCTTTACGACTAGCTGCTTCACCGCCGCCCCATAGACTTCGTCCACTGAGATCCTGGTCATGCATCGGTGATCAATGGGACACTCCCGCAACAGACAGGGAGCGCACTCAACGGGGTGCCGGACGATCGTGTGTCCGCTTCCGAACGGCGACGTGGTCCGTGAATCAGTTGGTCCGAACAGGGCCACCACCGGCACCCCAAACGAGGCTGCAAGGTGCATCGGCCCGGTATCGTTGGTCAGGAACAGATCGCAGCGTTTGATCACTGCCATCAGTTCCCTCATGGTCGTGCGCCCTGAGAGCTGAATCGGCTTGACTTGCATCCTGTCCGCAATGGCGCGCCCGAGGACCTCCTCCCCTCGAGCGCCGACGATCACCACGCGGACCCGACGCCCACTCTGCATACCCTGCTCTTGACTCAGCCGGTCTGCGGTCTCGGCAAACCGTTCCGGCAGCCAGCGCTTGGCACTTCCGTAGGTGGAGCCAGGATTCAGGCCCACAAGGAGGTCGGACTCGTCTACGCCGGCTTCAGCGAGTCGCTGATCCATGGCCTGTTCTTCTTCCTGAGAGAGAAACAACCGTGGAGAGCCTGCCGGGCCTTCAGAGCCAAGAGGACGAAGCATGTCCAGATAGTACTGGACCTGATGCCCGATCTTCATTCGTTCCGGTACCGCGATCGGATCTGAAAGCAGGAACCTCCTTCCATCCGTGGCATAGCCGTAGCGACGTGGAATCCCGGCCAGGAAGGTCAGCAGAGCTGCTTCGAAGGCGTTCTGAAAGAGAATCGCCAGATCAAATCGAAAACGGCGCAGTGTCCCTGCCAAGGTCCACTTGCCGGTGATCCCCAGATGCCGTCCAGGATCCTCATAGACGAGAATCCGTTGGAGAGCCGGATGGCCTCTCAGCAATTCCGCGATTGCCGGCTTCACGAGCAGAGTGATCTCCGCGGTCGGAAACAGCTCCCGCAGAGCGGCCAGGGCTGGTTCGCTCATGACCGCGTCGCCGATCCAGTTGGGCCCCCGAACCAACAGCCTCCTGATTGATGCCTTATGCACAGACTCCCACATCATGTCTGTCTGCCACGCCCAGGACGAGTCGTTCCAGACGCTCCCGGCCCTCCAGTATCTCCGTGCCAAGACGCAACGCCAGGAGTCTGTCATTCTGGTGGAGCAGGGGCACGATCTTTCCTACATCCTTTTCGGTCGTCACTACCAGCTCGGCTCCGCAGTCCTCGGCCCGTCGCCTGACCTCGCTCATATCCGTCTCGGTGTACGCGTGATGATCTGGAAAGACTACCTCATCCAGAATCTTGACCCCCTGACCGGCCAGCAAAGCTCGAAAGGAGGCTGGGTTTCCGATGCCGCTGAAGGCCAATGCCGTCATACCGGAGACTTGGCGATTCTCTTGGATGGCTCCTGACAGCACGTCCACAAATCCCTCCGCCGTAAACCGGACGGGAATCGGCCGGCTGTCCAGGCCGGTTGCTTCTCTGATCGACTCCAACACAGGGGTCAGCCCGGCTGGCGTATCGGCACGAGTTATCAGGAGCGCCGTCGCGCGGGCTGCAGTCGAGAGCGGCTCCCGGAGACGCCCGGCAGGCAACAGCGCCCGGAGGCTCGCCGGATCTGAGGCATCCACCAACAGCAAGTCCACGTCCCGGTTCAGAGCCAGATGCTGGAACCCATCATCCAGCAGGAAGCAATCAATGGGAAACCGTTCCAGAACCCATCGGCCGAGTCTGTACCGATCCGCTCCAACGGCCACCACCGCGCCGGGACAGCGTTGCGCGATCAGGTACGGTTCATCGCCTGCCTCGGCCGGTCCAACCAGGATCGTCCGGCCGTCCGATACCAGCAGGAACGGCGCCTGACTCTGTCGGCGATAGCCACGACTGAGCACCGCGACGCGTATGCCGCGAGCGAGGAGCCATTCCAAGATCAAGATCACGACCGGCGTCTTTCCGGTCCCGCCGACCGTCAGATTGCCCACGCTCACGACACGACATGGCAGGCTTCGCCTAGGCAACAAGCCAAGCTTATAGAGAGTGGCGCGGGCTCTCACGACCAGACCATAGGGGAAGGCCAGGGCCAGAAGCAGCCACTGTGGAAACGAGTACCGATGATTGGGGAGCGATAAACTGGTATTGCGGACCAACACCTTCTCGATGACCTGGAGGCTGCGTTCCAGGGCCCCTTGGTTGTCAAGGATGACCTGTCGAGCTGCGTCGCCCAGTCGCTGCAGGCCGGACCGATCCCGGAGCCATCGTGCCATCTCAGCGGCAAGCTCCTGCCCATTATGGACCTGCACTCCCCCCCCAGCCTGTATCAGAAGCTCCGCTACCTCCACGGTATGATCGGTGTAAGGTCCAAAGAAGACGAGTTTGCCCCACCGTGCAGGCTCGAGGAGGTTATGGCCACCGACCGGAACCAGCGTGCCGCCCACGAACGAGAGCACGGCATGTCGGTAGGCGCTGGCCAGTTCCCCTCGCGTGTCTAGGACCACCACCCGCGGCAAACCGGACTGAAATGAGACGGCGTCCAGCTGACCCAGCGCATTGCGTCGGACGGCCAGCAGTCCCCTTGCTTTTACCACCGCTTCCACTTCGGCAGCTCGCTCAACATGGCGTGGCGCGAGCAAGAGCACCAATGAAGGAAATTCCAGATGCAACTGTTGGTAGCAATCGAGCAGCTGCTCTTCCTCGACCGGATGTGTGCTGCCCGCCACGATCAGTTCTTCCTGGTCATCCACCGCCAGCATGCGCCGCGACAGAGTCGTCGCCTCATTTGTTTCGTCCGGAAGGGGTTGGTCGAATTTGATGTTCCCCGTCCTGAGCACGCGGGCTGGTGCGGCGCCGAGCGCGATGATTCGTTGCACATCTCGATCTGATTGCATGAGGCAAAACGTGACGGTTTTCAACACGCAGCGGTAGAAGGGTTTCACGAGCCAGTCCGTTCGAAAGGAGGAGGACGAACGTCGACCACTGACCAGAATGGACGGGACCCGGCGCCGAGACAAGGCCCTCAGCAGGTTCGGCCACAACTCGGTCTCGACGAAGAGGTACAGGGTCGGATTGAGTCGCTCCACGACGCGAGTGACAACCCATGGAAAATCCAGCGGTGCGTAGCGGTGTTCCGCCACACCTGCGAGCTGCCGTTCCACCGCCTCGCGCCCGGTTTCAGTGACTGTCGAGACCACCAGACGATAAGCTGGGTAACGGGCGTGCAGCTCGCGAACAAGCGGTACTGCCGCCACCACCTCGCCCAGTGACACCGCATGAATCCAAATGACCGGCTTGTCTGGTTCGTTTGGTTTCTCTCGTTCATCGGTTCGTGAACCGAATAAACCAGAGAAACCAAACAGCCCAAGCCGTTCAGGCAGGCCCGGTCGGCACCGCTTTTTGGCAAGCAGAATGAGGAGGATGAAGGGAGAGGCAAGGATCAAGAGGACATTATAGATAAGATACCACATGTGTTGCAGGTTAACCGTTAAGCGTGAATCGTTAAACGAAAGAGAGGCTCTCCGATCTCTTAGCGTTTAACGAATAACGAGTCACGGCTAATGACACATCGCTTCATCGGCTTCCGCCGTGATCCTGTTCAGCGCTGTTTCAAGCTCGAGCCGCTTTGTCTCCAGGTCCTCCTCCGTCGCATCACGCGGCACCCAGATCGGCTTCCCCCAGACAAACAGTCCCCGACTCAGCGGAAATGGGACCACGAAGCGGTCCCAGCTCGCGAAGACTTTTTTTTTGAGCAACCGAATGCCAGCGGCACAATGGGAAGCCCTGTGGTTTTGGCCAGTTGAATCACCCCGAGTTTGGCCACCTGCCGCGGCCCTTTAGGTCCATCAGGAGTGACCGCCAAGTCCGCACCAGACCGGCCGATCCGAATCAGCTCACGTAAGGCCCCCGCCCCACCTCTGGTACTCGACCCTCGGACCGACCGGTGCCCGAACCGAGCTATGATCCGAGCAATCACTTCTCCATCCCGATGCTGGCTGATCAGAACATGAGCCCCCAGTCCGCGATAGCCCAGAGGAATCATGAGCTGTTGTGCGTGCCAGAAAGCAAGGATGATGTGCTGACCTTGGCGATACAGAGCGTCAACTTGCTCCTCACCTTTCCTGGCCATCGTCATAGTCCGACCAAGCAACCGGATCACCCCCGCCCCGATCGGCGGCAGCAGGATACGTTTAAGCCAATTGAGCATCTGACCACACACGAACACGTGATGCATAAGGCGTGATGGGTAATGAGGAACTGGCCCCTTCACCGATCACGCATCACCTATCACGATTAACGAACAACATCTACGTCTTGGAACTGCATCGCATGGAGGCGCTTGTAGAGTCCCCCTTGCCTGAGTAACTCCTCATGCGACCCCATTTCTACGATACCTCCTCGGTCCATCACAATGATCCGATCCGCATTTTGTACCGTCGAGAGCCGATGCGCGATGACCAGTGTGGTCCGGTTCTTCAACAGATTGGAAAGGGCGAGCTGCACGATCCGCTCCGACTCGGTATCTAACGAAGATGTCGCCTCATCCAGGATCAAAATGGGCGGATCCCGCAGAATTGCGCGGGCGATCGCCACACGCTGACGCTCGCCCCCGGAGAGCTTCACCCCATTTTCTCCGATCACCGTCTGGTAGCCGTCGGGGAGCCGCTGGATGAACTCGTCGGCATAGGCTGCTTTCGCTGCTTGCACCACCTCATCCTCAGTCGCATCCATTCGTCCGTAGGCGATGTTCTTGGCGACCGATTCATCGAACAATACGATATCCTGCGACACGATCCCGATTTGCTGTCGGAGCGACCGAAGCGTGCCGTCTCGAATATCCTGACCATCGATCAGAATGGCACCTTCTGTCGGCTCGTAAAAACGTGGCACCAGGCTCACGAGCGTCGTCTTCCCGCTTCCGCTGGTGCCCACCAAGGCGACCACGTCTCCGGCCGACACCGACAAATCGATGCCAGTGAGCGCTGGCAGCTCGCTGCCTTCATATCGGAACGTGACACCCCGGAACTCCAAGGTCCGCGTGACGGTCGGCAGCTCCTTCCTACCGCGGTCCCGGTCCTGTTCGTTTTCCAGATCCAGCACATCGAACACTCGTTCCGACGCTGAGAGCGCTTGCTGAATCGTGTTATTGGCCCCTGCCAGACGCCGGATTGGGGTATAGGCCATAAACACTGCTGTCAGAAAAGAGAAAAAAGCACCGGGGGTCATGGCGCCCTGGATAACCAGATACCCGCCATACCAGATGTAGAGTGCAATGCCCAGAACCCCGATGACTTCCATATGCGAGGAGCCGAGCGACGACACTTGGATCCCTTTCATAATCGCTCGCAGAAGCGCCTTATTGCTCTCCCTGAACCGGAGCCCAGCAGCCTCCTCACGACCGAAGGCCTTCACCACACGGACGCCTGCGAGGGACTCCTGCATGGTGGACGCCATATCGCCGATCTTTTCCTGCCCG
>JAHWYE010000299.1 GCA_020028195.1 Nitrospirota bacterium | reverse complement strand
GTCTGTGTGAAAGCCAGTCTCAACCAAGCCACGCAGATGCAAGCGGTCCAAGGCCCGCTCAGCTAGTGGACGAAGTGGACCCTCTCCCAGCAAGAAGCACCGGGCACCGGGAACCGCCTGGAGGATGGTCGGCACGGCCTCAAGGAAGAGGAGAGGATTCTTCTCTTCGATCAGGCGGCCTGCAAAGACCGCCCAGGGTTCTTTCTTCGGATCCGGCTGATAATGGTCCAGGTCAACCACACTTCCAGGTGAGACAGTAATCTTCTGGTCGGAAAGCCCGCGCCCGACCAGATCCGCCCGTACGCCTTCAGTCAGCGCATCGATCAGACCGCACCGGGCAAGAGCAAACCGGAAAACCGGCAGGGCCCAAGGAACACCGACAAGCCCAGCCAGGTTCCGATTCGTCACGGACATGATGATCCGATGGTCCGGGCGCAGCAGCATCAGTGGAAGCACAACGTAGGCTCCACCTAGAACCAGATGGAACAGGCAACGGGGAGCCAGCGCGTAGCGGACCAGCAACAGACAGGCGAAGAAGAGATAGTCCAGCTTTCGCAGCCAGAATGCTGGTGCCCCCTGCCACAATCCAGTCCATTCCGCCAGTCGCCCCAAGGGCTCGGCCAGCCGCCAAATCCGTTGCTCACGACCCGATACAATCTCCGCTGCCAGCAACTTCTTCCAGAGGCTGGTATTGATTACCAACAAAGTGTCTGCGTTCCCGTCAGCCATGCGGGCAAAGAGTCGGCCCAGACGCCGTTCCGCGCCCCCCAAGCCTGTGTTGTTAATCAGGACACACGTGCGGCGCATGGGTCACGGTCCACAAAACGGCGGCACCAGAGTTCGACGTTGAGCCACCGCCAGATCGTATTGCCGATATTGGTACGCCCGGCCACATGACTCTCGAAGGCTCGCTGAGCCGCCTCGACATTGAGATAGCCGCGCACGCGAGTCCGCGCATCCGCGAGTGTGTCGCGCACCAACTCCCGCAGAGAGGTCCTGAGCCACTGATCCTCAGGGGTGACGAACCCCATCTTATCTGCCCGCCACCGGACTTCCTCCGGCAGGATTCCCTCCATAGCCTCTCTGAGAATCGCCTTGGTCCAGCCCAGATGGATTTTGTGGCTAGGGTCCAAGCCATACAGATATTCAACCACCCGATAGTCCAGAAACGGTAACCTCGTCTCAATCCCGAAGGCCATCGAGTTCCGGTCCTCGTAGTGCAGCAGCGCACGGAGGCCCTTTCCCGTCAGCAATCCACGCTGCAGGCGTTGAAAGTGCGAGGACGGTCCAGCTGAGCGCTCTGGCATTGAGAATCCCCATTGCCGACGAAATTCCGCTCCCAACCAGTTGGCGCTGCCGGTCATGCGGCCACGGACCGCACTGACCAGGGATGAAGGCAGGAGCGCCCGCGCGAAATCCGCGACCGCGTACCGCGAAATCCGTCCGTGCAGACGCCGGTAGGCGCGCAGTTCCCGCAGTAAGGTGAGCCCTCGCCCCTCAGCGAGCAGATCGGCAAAGAACGCTCCGAAGAAACGATGGTACCCGGCCAGCAGCTCGTCGGCCCCTTGCCCGTCCAGGAGCACCTTCATGCCTTGTTGGGCTGCCAAGCGCATCACATTCCACTGAGCAAAGATACTCGAGGAGCCGAAGGGCTCATCCTGTTGCCAGACCAACTGCTCGACAGTGGCCGCTAACTCTTTGGGATCCGGAAAGGTGTAGTGCGGCTCAGCGCCCGTTCGGGCAAGGACTGACTTGATGAACCCTCGCTCGTCGTAGGCCGGATCCTCGAAGCAGGATGAGAAGGTTTGCAGTGGCTCCGCTTCGCCCTTTGAAATCAGGTCTGTGGCTACGCACACGATGGAGGAGGAGTCCAGCCCACCGCTCAGGCAGGTCCCGAGCGGCACATCACTGCGTAACTGAATCCGGATGGCATCGGAAAACAAGTGGCGGAAGGACTCGGCGGCCTCTCGTGAAGACAGGCCCGTGTCCGCCGCGGTAGTCGGGAGATTCCAGTAGCGTGCCAGGCTCACCCTGGCATTCTGGACGGTCAGAGAATGCGCTGGCGGAAGCTGGAGGATGCGGTCGAAAAACGTGTCATTGGAGTCATCGAGAGCCGCGCCATCAAGGTACGCGAAGACCGCTCGATGGTTCGGCGTCGGGCGCCCACAGGCTGGCAGGAGGCCCTTGATTTCCGACGCAAACGCGAATTGTTCGCCATCCCACCGATAGTAGAACGGCTTCTCTCCCAAACGATCCCTCGCACAGAAGAGCCGACGACTCAGTCCGTCCCAGAGCGCGAAGGCAAACATCCCATTAAAGCGCGTGAGACAGGCTTCCCCCCATTCTCGATATGCCGCCAGCAAGACCTCGGTGTCGGAGTTGGACCGGAACCGGTATCCCTTGGCGCGCAGCTCGTCACGCAATTCGACATAATTGTAGAGTTCCCCATTGTAGGTCACCCAGCAGCGCCCGTCCTCCGTCGCCATCGGTTGGTGACCGAGTGGCGTCAGGTCAATGATCGCCAGCCGCCGATGTCCCAGGCCAAGTGAATAGCCTGGAGCCCACGTGCTCAGCGTACCTGTTAGACGACCAGAGACTGAGACAGGTTTGTCCTTGCCGGTCGGGTCAACCAGGACATAGCCCTCCCCATCCGGACCGCGATGGATCTGGGCTTGAATCATCGCCTCGACCACCTTGAGATCAATCGGTCTACCGATTGGGCTGTAGAGACCCGCTATGCCGCACATGAACCACGATATGCCGCAATGGATTGGCGCGCGATCTTCAATGGATCGTGCCATTCCTCGACGAACCGACGACCGGCCGAACCGATCTCGCCCCGCTGAGCTAAGTTCCGAAGCAATCCGCGCAGGTCATCCACCAAGGTTTCCTTCGTCGTCCGCACGATCGGGATCCGGTCATGAAAGGGGACAAAGCGCTTCAGGTCGTCGTCACGGAGATAACAGAGCACTGGCTTCCCCAATGCCATGGCTTCCACCGCCGAGGCCCCATACCAGCCGATCAAGAGTTGATCCACGACGACATCAGCCTGGGCGATCAGGTTCTTCACCTGGTCATGTGGAACATGCTCCACGAGCACGAGTTCGACCAACATCCCCTCGGCTCGGAGTTGAGCACAGGCCTGCTCGATATACTTCGTGCCCTTGATGCTGCGGTTCGTGGGCATATGAATGATGCGGATCGGCCCGACGTC
>JAHWYE010000298.1 GCA_020028195.1 Nitrospirota bacterium | reverse complement strand
CGCAGGAAATGTCGCCGGTCAGTGCGTTTGGAGAACTTCTCCTGGAAGGCCGCCTGCACGACCGGGCGCCCATAGCTGCGGTGCCCCCCCATCTTGAGCATGGCCGGACGCACCAGTTGCTCGAACGTCACCATTGAAGAGACCGGATTGCCCGGCAACCCAAAGGCCAGCTTGCCTTGGATCTTCCCAAAGGCCAGCGGTTGCCCGGGCCGGATGGCCAGCTTCCAGAAATTCATCTCCGCGCCCAGGTCCTTGAAAACCGCCTTGGTGAAATCATAATCGCCCATGGATACGCCGCCGGACAGCACGAGGATATCCGCGTTCAGGCCGTGCGAGATTTTTTCCTTCAAGGCCGCTGGCTGATCTTTGGCGATACCGAGCAGAATGGGGATGCCGCCCGCCTCCTGTACCGCCGCCGCGGTCCCGTAGCTGTTCGAATTGATGATCTTCTCGTCGTCGAAGCGCTCGTCCAGATCAGCGAGTTCATCGCCGGTGGACAGGATCGCGACCCTGGGCCGCTGATAGACCAGCACAAAGGATTTGGCCAGGATGGCCAGCATGCCGGCCTCGGCCGGGCGGATCTGCGTGCCCTTCGCGATAATGCAGTCGCCCTTTTTGACGTCCTCACCCTGGGGACGGATATTGCTCCCACGCTCCACTTCCTTGAAGATCTTGACGGTGTTTTCGGAGGGTTCGGTTTCCTCCACTTTCACGACGGTGTCGGCCCCTTTCGGAATGGGCGCGCCGGTCATGATCCGGATCGCCTGACCTGGACCGACTGTCCTCGTCGCCACCGTCCCGGCCGGGACATCTTCGATCACCTTGAGGGCCACGGGCTTGGTGATCGCATGCTCCTGCTTGATGTCCTCCCAGCGCACGGCAAAGCCGTCCATGGCTGAGTTGTCCCACGGGGGGTTGTCCCGGGCGGCGATAATGTCTTCACCGAGCACGCGGCCGAAGGCGTCGAGCAGGCTGACCTTCTCAAGCCCCAGCGTCTTGGTCGCTTCGAAAACCGTCTTCTGCGCTTCGTGCAGTAGGGTAAGCCCTTGCATTGTATTCACCTCAGAAGCGGGCCCTTCTCCCGTCACCGGTGCCGCGGCGCAACCCGCAGCAGAGACCCGCTCTTCTTGCAGAATTGCTCGACCTTGTTGGCGATGTCGTGGAAGGCCTCGGCGGTCGGCGTGTCGGAATTGAACATCGCGAAGGGCTCCCCCGCATCGCATTGCGTGACCACGTCGGGATCGAGCGGGATGCGGCCCAGGAACGGCACCCCCATGTCGTGCGCGGAGGCCTCGCCCCCCCCCTTTTTGAACACCTCGATGTGGTGGCCGCAATGCGGGCAATCCAGGCCGCTCATATTTTCGACGATCCCGATGATCGGAATCTGGCTGTCCTTGGCGAAGGAAACCGACTTGCGGGAGTCCAGCAGCGCCACTTCTTGAGGGGTGGTGACGATCACGCATCCGCTCACGTTCCCGATCAAATCAATGGTGGTCACCGACTCGTTGCCCGTGCCCGGGGGGAGGTCCACAAGCAGGAAATTCAGGTCCTGCCATTCCACTCCGCCCAGCAATTGGTTAATGAACTCGTATTTGTAGGCATCGCGCCAGATGATCGGATCATCCGAATTCTGGAGGAGAAAGGACATCGAGGCCACCTTGAGGTTGTAGGCTTGGTGCGGAATGATGCCCCCTCCGGTGCTGATCTTCAGCTTCTGGCCTTCCGCCCCGATCATCTTCGGGATGTTGGGACCGTGGATATCCATGTCGCAGATCCCGACATGCCATCCCTTGAGCGCCAGACTCACGGCGAGGTTGGTGGTGACCGTGCTCTTCCCCACCCCACCCTTATTGCTCATGACGAGCACCTTGTATTCGACCCGTTCCATCCGCTTCGCGACGAGCCAGCGGCTGTGCCCTTCCTTGTCCTTCTGGCAGGTTTCGTTTTCATCGCAGATCGCGCAGGCCCACATATAGGTGCAGGCGTCGCTGCCTCCGGACCCGGGATGCTGGATGACCTTCAACTCCCCTGGCATGTTCTCTCCCTACCCCTTACGCCTTACGGAGCTTCTCCACCGTATGCTCGAGCACCGGCAGGATGACCGCAAGGTTTTCCCGAGCTCCTTTCGGACTTCCGGGCAGATTGACGATCAGCGTGGCCCCTCGAATCCCCGCTGTTCCGCGAGACAACATCGCGGTCCGGACCTTCTTCAGACTTTCCTGCCGCATCGCCTCCCCTATGCCTGGGATTTCCTTTTCGATCACGTCGCGGCTGGCTTCCGGTACCCAGTCTGTCGGCCGTACCCCCGTCCCCCCGATCGTGAGGATCACGTCGGACGCGTGCTCCTCACACAGCCTCACCAGACGATCGCGGATCGCCTTGCGATCATCCGGCACGATCTCATAGGCAGCGACCGAGCCGGGCACTTCAGCCACCATCTGCTCCAAGACCTCCCGTCCTTTGTCAGGCTCCTCCCCTGACACAATCTTGCTGCTGATCACCAGAATGGCGATGCGCAACATGGCTGGGCAATGTCAGGGCCTGCGACCGGCACCAGGCACACCCACGTACTGGTCTTCCGCCGCGATGACGGGCTTGGCGGCCACCGGCGCGAGCGAGCCGTTACCGGCCGCGGGCGCTCCTGTCGCTGAGGTTCCTGCCGCCACGCCAGCGCCCCGGCGCTTGCCGGCGAAAAAGCCGGCGCTGAGGATGCCGACTTCGTAGAACACATACATCGGCAGCGCCATCAAACATTGATTGAACGGGTCCGGCGTGGGCGTCAAAATCGCCGCGACCAAAAACGCGCCGAGGAACGCCCACTTGCGGTAGCGCTTGAGAAACGGCGCATCGACCCATCCGAGCTTCGCCATCAGGGTGATGGCGAGCGGGACCTCGAAGATCAATCCGAAGATCAGCAAGAACCAGAGGGCGAAGCCCACGTACTGGGCGATGGAGAGTTGGGGGATGAATCCGGCATTGACGCCGTACGAGATCAGGAAATTCAAGGCAAAGGGTAACACGAAAAAGAATGAGAACAGCACGCCGGCGTAGAACGCGCCGGCACTGATCAGGACGAACGGCCCGACAAATCGCCGCTCCTGGACATGCAGACCTGGGACCACGAACTGCCACGTCTCCCACAGAATGTAGGGGGTCGCCACCACGACAGCGAACAGGCCGGCCACCTTGACGTTTTGCCAGAGCGCTTCGGCCGG
>JAHWYE010000297.1 GCA_020028195.1 Nitrospirota bacterium | reverse complement strand
TCCGCTGACTCGGCAGAGAGCAATCCCACGAGCGCACTCCCCAGCAGCATCGTTTTCAGGAAGCCTGAGGCAGCATGGCAATGGGCTAATCGTGGGCGGGAACGCGGGGGTGTCTTGTCAAACCCGATGAGGAGCAAACTGGTGTGTCCCATGCATGGGGGATAACATAGCGCGCTTTCGACTGTCAATTACGTCGGGCCAGGGGCTCGGGGCTAGAGGCTATCGGTGTCCCCATTGCCTCTGACCCCATGCCTCTAGCCATCTCTTTAACGCTTACGTTAAGATGAGCGGCGCTTTGTCAGAGCTTGTCGTTGCTGAGGGCAAGGGGTGGGAATCCAGCTCCATTTTGACTGTTTCTCCGGGATCAGCGGGGACATGATCCTTGGCTCGCTGGTGGATGCCGGCTTGCCGTTGAAAGCTCTTGTCCGTGGCCTCAAGGCCATGCCGCTTGATGGGTATGCCCTGCGATCCAGGAAGGTCACGCGTGGTGGACTGCACGCGACCAAGGTGGACGTGCTGATTCGTGACAAATTCCGATCCCCTCTCTCACTCGGTCGCATCCAGCGGATCATCGCATCTAGCCGGGTGCCGGCGCCAGTGAAAGACCAAAGCCTTGCCGTGTTTGATCGGCTGGCGCGGGCGGAAGGGATTGCCCATCGGATCATCCCGTCGAAGGTCCAGTTTCACGAAGTCGGCGTGGTGGATTCGCTCGTGGACGTCATGGGCACCGTGCTGGGGTGTCATCTGCTGGGCGTCGAGCGAGTCACCTCCTCGTCGGTGAACCTGGGCACCGGCGTGATGCACTCTGCGCACGGCCAGCTGCCGGTTCCTGGTCCGGCGGTGACGGCGCTCGCGCGCGGCATCCCCGTGTATAGTGCCGGCCCTGGGCGTGAGCTGACCACTCCCACCGGGCTCGCGCTGCTGCGCACGCTCGCTCAGGATTTTGGTCCGCTCCCTCCGATGCGTCCCAGCGCCATCGGATATGGTGCCGGCTCCGCCGACCCGGAAGGATGGCCGAACGTGCTGCGGGTGTTCCTGGGCGAATCGCTTCCGGCGTCCCGTGGCGACACAGAGACCGTCGTCCAGATGGAGACGAACCTGGACGATCTCAATCCCCAGGCCTATGAGACCGTGATGGACCGGCTGTTCGCTGCGGGCGCGCTGGATGTGACGCTCACGCCGGTCATCATGAAACGCGGCCGCCCCGGCATTGTGTTAGCTGCACTGGTGTCGCGCGAGCAGGCTGAGGCGGTAGCCGGCGTGGTCTTACGCGAGACTACTGCGCTGGGTGTCAGGATGCAGGAGATGAGCAGGCGGGTCCTGCCGCGACGGATCCAGCGGGTGCACACACGTCACGGAGTGGTGCGGGTGAAAGTGGCCGAGACCGAACGAGGTCAGACGAAAGCGACCCCTGAGTACCGGGACTGTAAGCGGATCGCTGAGCAAACCGGTCGGCCAGTGCGAGAGATTATGGACGAAGCCGCGCTCGCATACAGGCGTGCGCAAGGTAAAAGGAAAAAGTAGCAAATAAAAAAATATGAGTGAAACTCTTTCCTTTTTACTTTGTACTTTGCCCTTGCGAGGCCTTGCGTGACCGTCCTGGGCTACGTCGCGCTGTTCATTGCCTCCGTAGTGATCACCCTGGCAGGCTGTACGCTGTTCACCAACGGGATCGAATGGCTGGGGAAGCGTATGAAGGTCTCAGAGGGAGCGGTCGGCAGTATCTTCGCCGCGGTGGGGACCACGCTGCCGGAAACCTCGATCCCGATCATTGCCATCTTCTTCGGAACCGGACAGGAGCGGACGGAGGTCGGACTTGGTGCGATCCTTGGCGCCCCATTCATGCTCAGCACGCTCGTGCTGCCGATCCTGGCGGGATTGCTGGTGCTCTACGCCAGGATGGGGAAGCGGGCGGCCGTCTTCAAGCTGGAATACGGAGAAGTGCGGGTTGATCTTCAGTTTTTTCTGGTTGGCTATGGCTTGGCTGTGGGATGCGCGTTTATTTCTTCTCGACCTACCCATTATCTCGCCGCAGCATTGTTGATCGGACTCTATCTCTACTATATGAAGCTCAAGCTGTCCGCTCCGTCGGAGCAGGAAGGGGAGTCGGGCATTGACCCTCTGATCTTTGCCCGCCGCTCCGTCAAGCCATCTTACTGGTTGATTGGTCTGCAAGGGCTGATCGGCCTGGTCGGGTTGGCGAGCGGGGCCTATCTGTTCGTGACGGCAGCCAAGGCGGTCGCGGCCGAACTGGAGGTGTCGCCGCTGCTGCTGGCCCTGTTGATTGCTCCCCTGGCGACCGAGTTGCCGGAAATGTCCAACAGTTTTCTCTGGCTGTATCGGCGGAAGGACAGGCTGGCGATTGGCAATGTCACGGGAGCGATGGTTTTTCAGGGTACCTTCCCGGTCTCGGTGGGTCTCATCGGGACGGAGTGGGTGTTGGCTCCCTCGGCCCTATTGACGATGGGGCTCGCGCTCGTGGCGGTAGGGGTCAGCTTTGGGCAACTGCTGTGGGGCGGGCATTGGCGTCCCTGGCTGCTCGGCGGCAGCGCCTTGTTATACATCGGCTATACACTGTACCTGTACGGCGCGTAGCCGGTTTGTCTGGTTTCTTTGGTGTATCTGGTTCGTCTCGTTCAACTAGACAAATCAGACAAACCAAATAAACGCGTCGCCGTAAACGGTTGGAATGAAGGGTTGGCTATCGTGAAGCGACAGCAGAAGCCCGATTCGCGCCCGATATTGGGGATCACCATGGGTGATCCGGCAGGAATCGGGCCGGAGGTCATCGCCAAAGCGCTGGCTGGTCGCGAGGTCGGCCGCCTCTGTCGTCCCCTCGTGATCGGCTCGCTCTCAGTGATGGACAAGACAGCCCGGTCGCTGAGACTCCCCTTGCGGGTCGTCTCGGTGCAAGGTCATGACAGACCGCTGGGGCGCCGCGGCGAACTGCCGGTTCTTGATCCGCTCGAGCGCCCGGTTGGGCGATTCCGTATGGGGATGGTGGCGGAGAACACGGGCAAGGCGTCCGTCGCGTTTATTACGAAGGCCGTTCACCTGGCCGAGTTGGGCTGTATTCATGGAATTGTCACGGGGCCGATCAACAAGGAGGCCATCAACCTGGCTGGGTACCAGTATCCAGGTCACACGGAACTGCTGGCGGACCTCACCCACAGCAAGGAAGTCGGGATGATGATCCTCGGTGGGCCGCTCAAGATCATGT
>JAHWYE010000063.1 GCA_020028195.1 Nitrospirota bacterium | reverse complement strand
CATTCGGGGCCAGTTTTCTGACCAACCCAAGCAGCCGTTCCGCCGCCTTCTGGCCGGATCGGTCCGGGAGCGGATGCCCAGCCTCCAGCACTTCGATCATTCTGGTCTCTGTGACGTGGCCGTATTTCACCACCACAAGACCCGAGCCCAATCGGTTTCCAAGCAGGTTCTCCAAGGCGGCTCCCATGCGGGCCGCAGCCTTTCCAGCCCCCACGGCTACCACCTGCCTATACTCGCGCTGATCGTACCGGCGCCGGCCGACCTGGATGATTGTGTCAACTCGCTTCACGTTGCGACGCACCGCGCAGACCGGATCCACCGCAGCCAGCCCTGCCTTCAACAGCCGAGTCAGGAAGGCGCGAACTTGGGGCTGCCGCACACCAATGCGCATCAATGGAGCACAGTCACGGCGCTTTGTCTTGCTTGAAACAACGCAAGGGACAGTCTTGCTTGGGAACTTTAAGCTGGTGGGTGCCCTTGGGCAGGTAGTCCTTCCTGATTTCAGGATTGAGCAACTTGAGTTCCAGGAAATAGGAGCCAAATTCCTCGGCGACGGTAGCCAGATGACGTTGAGATTCCTTGATATTGACCGTCACCGTCTCCGTTTCCAACGGCGTGTATAGGTCTTTCTGGGTCAGTCCAAGATATTTCTCCGGCTGAGAATAAATTTCCTTTGCTGCAATGATCCGTGGAACGTACCGCATGGTCTCCCTCATAGAATGCAGCTTCCAATAATCGGTCAGTTTCTGCTCCTTAAGCTGCCTCTTGATCCGCCCATCTCCGGCGTTGTAAGCCGCCATAGCCAAGAACCAGTCTCCCATTTCCTGCTTCAGAGAACGCAGGAATTTGATGGCCGCTTCCGTTGATATTTCCAAATTGCGGCGATCATCACGCCAATAGCTGCTGTGCAGCTTATACCGTTTACCGGTGGAACCAATGAACTGCCAGGGACCGGAGGCCCTCGCACGAGAATACGCCGCCGCAATACACTTGCTCTCCACCAGCAGCACATATTTCAAGTCGTCCGGAAGGCCTGCTTCGGCTAACGCCTTCTCCACAGGGGGGAAACACCGACCGGTCCGCTTGGCCATGATGATGCTCTCGCCTTCCTCCGCCAAGAATTGATAGAACTCGTATTCGATCCGTTCTCGCACTTGCCAGTTGTCTAACGGGACTGGCTCCCCGGCAAAGACCAGCTTGTCCGGAAGCCTGAACGAACTGAGGAAGTGCCGAGGTCCTAGGCGTTGGGGCTCCGGGAGAACAACGAAGCGTTCCTCCAGATTAGGGTCGGAGTCGAGTCCATCAGGGACCAGGATCCCGCTCTCTTCATAGCCCTCCGGCTTGAGTCCCGGCTGTTCAGGGTTAGAAGATGGACGTGGCTCACCAGATACCGGCCGCTCAGTCTCATTGGGATTCGTAGAAGAAGCGGTGGAAAGAGAAGAAGTTGGTTGGGCCCCCTGCTCAGCCGCAACAGGAAACGAATCGGCTAAGAAGATGATTAGCAGGCACGCAGCGAGCAAAATGGGCCCTCTTGGCTCAATGGAGATCGTCCGGCTAGAGGCAAGAACGTGGTGAAGCATCGGTGGTGTCTCGGAGTTGAGCCCCTCTCGCGCATTTGCATTCATGCTACCAGGAAGCAAGCAGCGCGGCAAGCACTTCCCCCTTTCCTCGCTTATGCTAGACTGGCTCCCCATGCCGAATCTGGCTGTCCTGAATGATCAGATCACATCCTGCACTCGGTGCCCGCGCCTGGTGGCCCATCGGGAAGCGATCGCCCGGTCGAAACGCCGGCAGTTCCGGGACTGGACCTATTGGGGACGCCCAGTGCCAGGGTTCGGCGACCCGAAGGCTCGTCTCCTGGTAGTGGGCCTCGCGCCGGCAGCCCACGGCGGCAATCGAACCGGTCGGGTTTTCACCGGGGACCGTAGCGGTGACTGGCTCTACGAAGCGCTCCATCGGTTCGGCTTCGCGAATCAGCCCCGTTCGACCCATCGAGACGACGGTTTGCGTCTCGCGGATTGCTATGTCTCGGCGGCGGTGCGCTGTGCCCCTCCGGGCAACAAGCCGAGCGTGGAGGAGTTTGACGCTTGCCGGCCGTACCTTCTGGAGGAATTGCGTCTGCTCAGGAAGCTGGCTGTGGTGGTCGCGCTGGGGAGGACCGCCTTCGATCAGTACTTGAAAGCCTGCCGGGAGCTGAGCCGCCCTGTTCCGTCCCCCCTTCCTCCCTTCGGTCATGGCAGGCTGTACAGGCTTCCCTGGAACGTCGCTCTGATCGGGTCCTACCATCCCAGCCAGCAGAATACCTTCACCGGCAGATTGACTAAGCCGATGTTCCATTCGGTGTTCAGGCAAGCCCGCAAACTGTTGCGTGGGTAGTCGAGACACTGCTCATCCGTCATTGCTCTATCGCAAAATCAGGTCTCTTCGAGTGGCCAATGACGAATGACGATTGACGATTCTTTACTGGCGGCCTCTCTCACTCCAGTCAGCCAGGAACTTCTTGAGGCCGACGTCGGTCAGGGGGTGTTTGAAGAGCTGTTGGAAGACGGCGAAGGGCATCGTGCAGATGTCCCCACCGGCTAATGATGCTTCGACCACATGCTGAGGATGGCGCACGCTGGCCACGAGCACGAGGGTCTTATAGTCATAGTTGCGGAAGATCGTCACGATCTGGCGGATCAGCTCCATCCCGTTGGAGCTGACATCGTCGAGACGGCCGATGAAGGGCGAGACACACCAGGCCCCGACCTTGGCGGCCAACAGCGCCTGCGTCGGCGAGAAACAAAGCGTCACGTTGACACGGATGCCCTCAGCGGCCAACTTCTTGGTCGCCTTGATCCCCTCAGGGATCAGCGGGCACTTGACGACGATGTTCTTGTGGATCTTGGCTAGTTCTCGCCCCTCCTTCACCATAGCCTCCGATTCGACACTGACCACCTCGGCGCTGATCGGACCGTCCACAATGTTACAGACCTCCAGGAGCACTTCGCGGAAACTGCGGCCCTCCTTCGCGACCAATGACGGATTGGTTGTGACCCCGTCCAGAACGCCGAGGCTCGCCGCCTCCTGAATTTCCTTCACGCTGGCGGTGTCGAGATAGATCTTCATGGTGGATTCCTTTCGTAAGCGCGAGCGTCTCTTCCTCAACTCTATCGGTTATTTTAAGAACATCTGCAGCCGAATGCAACGCTTCTTCTACATCCAAAGCCGGTTTGACAGCCCGCCGCACGCAGCTTACAATCAATTTGAGTCAACGGCGGATCGGTTCCGGCCGTCTCATGGTCGCCGAATCGATCAAGCGAATCCGAACGATGAACGGTTTCCCACTGACATATGAGGAGGATGCGCAACGATGCAACGACTAGTTGGACTGCTGCTCGCAGTGGCACTCATAGCTGGGTGTGGTGGGAACCCCTATCTCGAAGCATCTTTACAACCTGCCGAATTCGAGGGGAAGGACAAAGCCTGGTTTGAAAAGAACTGGGGAACCCCGACGGGAAAGGCCCCTCGATTCTTCGGGGGAGAAACCTGGACCTATTTCCGGATCGCCGGCGGTCAGACAAGCGCCCCCTTCGGCAACTTCAAGCCGAACCAATGCCAGATCACCCTGAAGTTCGGGAAGGACGATAAGCTGAGTTCGTACAGCTATTCAGGCTGCTAGCCGGACAGTTGCTTTTGAAAGGTCTGCGCGCAGTCCCTGCTGCAGAAATAGTAAGTCTGACCGCCGATACTCTCGGCCACGGCTGATCCTCTCGTCACGTAAATCCGACAGACTGGATCCTGTACCATTTGGTTTTTATCGGTCAGGACTTGGGCCTGCCCTTTCCCGCCAGAGAGCTCGCGTATCGCGCTCCGTACCAAAAAATAGAGGATGACCAGTAACCCAATGACGATCAAGAGTCTATACATGACAATGCCCTTGTAGCGACGAGGCGCCATCCTATGGCAGCATCGAACTTTTGTCAAGAAGTCCAATGAGTTAGGTTCGTCAGTCAGCCTGAATGAGGGGGGCCGAATGGCTCAGGTGCCTACGTTTTGAAGGGGCCATTTGACGCATGAGGGAAGGGACTTCAGACCGATAGCAATGCGTCCTGACGAGTGTTAGCATAGAGTCTATGAAGACCTGCGACAAGTGCCGTGGAACAATGCTGCTGGAACGAGCGGTGGATATGGACGCCGGGCTCGCCATTGCCGTGTTTGCTTGTCTGAACTGTGGTCGTCGCAAGGCCGCGGAACCCGAACCTCGGCCCTTGACTGCCCGACGTTGACCACATGGCGTCAACATTGATCGCACAGCAGCTTACCACCGACGAGAAAAAAGCCGCGGAAGCTGCTTTCCAGCGGGCTCCGTTCAATCCTGCCTGGTCTGCCGCCGCTCTGACTATCTATAACGGCATCGCCGAGGTTATGGCCAGGCGTGACGCTGAGCGAGCCTGTGCTTCTCAGACCGAATTGGAGTTGGAGCGCGAGCCTGAGGTGGCCTTGCTCTAGGCTCTAGGACACGGCTCAATCACACACCCCCCCAAATGACAAGAGAAGGACCCGGAGCGAGGTCTACCCTTGAGGGACCTATTGACATTCGTTGGACAGGGGAGCATGCTGCGGCCTGTCATGACGGGGGCGAGCCCCAGGGGAGCGGGGTAGGTTGGCTTAGTCTCTTCGAGACAAAGGGCGGTCTTCTTCGCGATCATGGTGCGCCTTCGTGGGTCCTCTCTGGCCTGCGGAGGCGTTTTTTGTCTTCCGTCGTTTCTGGAAAGGGAATGGTCCTCTGCGCACGCCAGAGGAGCAACTTGTCACAAGGAGGGGGACAGTATGAAGCAGCTACTCGGTGGATTATCTGGGTTGGCCCTCTCGCTGACGCCGTCGGTGGCACTGGCTGAAGGAGGAGGGTACTCGAGAGGTAATGCGATCTTATACTTTTTCGCGATCGCGGTAGTGCTCATCTTTGGCATCCACGACACCTTCCATAAGAGATGGCTTACGTGGACCAGTGCCATCGTGATCCCCATTGTGCTTTATCTGAACCTGCCGGCCCAGTAACGTAGAATCAGCAGATCCTATCGTGTCTGGTTGCGGAGGGAGTACGATGCTCCCTACCGCAACCCCAGCACATCCATCATGTCATAGAGCCCAGGTGGCTGCTTGACCACCCAGCGGGCCGCGCGCAGCGCCCCTCGGGCGAAGGTGTCCCGGCTTTGCACGCGGTGAGTCACTTCGATTCGCTCCCCCATCCCTCCGAACAGCACGGTGTGATCCCCAACGATGTCTCCGGCCCGGATCGTTTGGATTCCGATTTCGCCGCGTTTGCGCTCGCCCACTAATCCCTTGCGGGCATAGACCCCCACCTGCTCCAAATCTCGGTTCACCGCCCTTGCCAGAATTTCCGCTATCTTCAGGGCAGTGCCGCTCGGAGCGTCCTTCTTCAAACGGTGGTGCGCTTCGATGACTTCGAGGTCATACTCATCCCCCAGCGTCTTGGCCATCTCCGCGATCACCTTGAAGATGACGTTCACCCCCACGCTCATGTTTGGGGAAAAGACGCAAGGGATCTGTCTGGCCAGCGCACGAAGTTCTTCGAGTTCCCGGGATGCGAACCCGGTGGTCCCGATCACCATCGCCCGCCGGTGCTGGGCCGCAACGCGCAGATGATCCAGGGTGGCACCGGGGGTCGAGAAATCAATCACCGCCTCACCCCGATCTATGACGGCAGATAAATCGTCTCCGATTGGGATGCCGGTCTGGCCACAGCCGGCAATTTCGCCTGCATCCTCGCCGATGGACATATGTCCTTTACTCTCCACAGCGCCAGCCAGAGTCAACGCCGCCGAGTCCTTGAGTAGTGAGACGAGCCTGCCACCCATGCGACCGGCCGCGCCTGCCACAATCACTTTAATCATAGGAACCCGTTATTCGTTAATCGTGAACCGTTATCAGCACAGTCAAGCTGAATGCCTTCGCTCCCCTTGCGTTTTACGTTTAACGATTCACGTTGAACGTCAGATCAGACCATAGTCCTTCAGCGAACGCGCAAGTTTCTCACGGTTTTCCGTCGAGAGTGGGCTCAGCGGCAGACGCAGCTCGCCATCAATTTTCCCCATCATGGCCAGCGCCTCTTTGACCGGAATAGGGTTGGTCTCGTAGAAGAGCGCGGTGAACAGGGGATACATCTTGAAATGGAGCCGTCTGGCTTCCTCGAGCCTGTTCGAACCGAAGGCATCCACCATCGCGGCCATGTCGGCCGGCGCGATGTTGGCGGTCACCGTGACCACGCCTTTTGCCCCGACAGCCATCATGGGGAGCGTGAGCGGGTCGTCGCCGGAGAGCACGGTGATCCGATCCCCGCAGGCCTGCACGACCTCGGACGCCTGCTGCACGGAGCCGGCCCCTTCCTTGATCGCGACAATGTTGCGTACCGACGCCAACCGCGCCACGGTAGAGGGCAGCAAATTCACGCTGGTCCTGCTCGGGATGTTGTACAGCACCAGCGGCAGGTCCACCGATTCAGCCACTGCTTTGTAGTGGCGGTAGAGCCCCTCCTGCATCGGTTTATTGTAGTAGGGGGTGATCAACAAGGCGCCGTCGGCTCCGACTGATTTGGCGTGCTTGGTCAGCGCAATGGCTTCATCGGTGCAGTTGGACCCCGCGCCGGCGATCACGGGAACCCGGCGCCGGACCGCCTCGACGGTGAACGCCACCACATGCTCATGTTCCTGATGAGAGAGCGTGGCGGACTCCCCGGTGGTCCCGCAAGGGACAATGCCATCCGTGCCGTTGGCGATCTGAAACTCGATCAGATCACCTAGGGCTCGTTCATCCACCCGTCCCTTTCGGAACGGGGTCACGATCGCGACGATGGAGCCGGTAAACATCTCCGTACCTCCCGTAAGGCGTGAGGGGTGCTGGAAGGCTTTCTCCCCCTTACGCCTCAGGTTTCACGCTTCACGTCTTCTATTGCCAGGCATCGGGCAAGATCCGCCCTTCAGACACGGCCCTGGCATCACCCTGTAAATAGACATCGGTGAACGAGGTGCCGCGTGAGGCAAAATACACCGTCAGTTCCAGTCCGCTCTGGGGAATCAATGTCACTGGAGATTCCACCTTTGCCAAGAGGCTGGCAATCAGCGCCGAGGCGATCGAGCCGGTCCCGCAGGCTAAGGTCTCGTCCTCCACGCCCCGCTCGTAGGTCCTGATCTCTATCCGATGCGGGTCCAGGATTGTTATGAAATTTACGTTGGTGCCGGCCGGCCGAAAGAGTTCGTGATATCGGGTTGGTCGTCCGATCCCCACGAGGTCCACCGTCTCCGGATCGTCCACCACATAGACGCAGTGAGGCACTCCCGTGTCAATGAAGTGCGCCTCGCGGTCTATCCCGTTGATCGGGACCCGGAGATGAAGTCGAAGCCCGGTTGGGTCCGGAAACCGAACTTTGACTGCTGTTGGTTCTCGCACGCGCTTGGATTCCCGACCGAAAGATCCAGACACCATTTCGGCCTCGATGATCCCGGCGAGGGTCTCAAAGCGCATGCGTCGCGGGGCAATCCGCTTCAGATACGCAAATCGAGCCGCGCAGCGGGCACCATTGCCGCTGAACTCGGCTTCGCTTCCGTCCGCATTGAACAACCGCCACCTGAAATGGGCCCGCCGCGAGCGTTCAAGCAGGATCAGTCCGTCGCCGCCGACCGACAGCCGGTGCCT
>JAHWYE010000296.1 GCA_020028195.1 Nitrospirota bacterium | reverse complement strand
CATTCGTCGAGGGTCACCTTCAACCCTGCCATTGGGCAGTTGACCAGGAGGAAAGTGCCGGTATCCTCGATGACGATCCACCGCATCGCTCTTTCTCCGTCCATTGTTCGCCCCCTAACGTTCTCCCATGAAAAGGGCAAGAGTTGTGACCTGAGCGGAGCTAAGGTCGGCGACGCGGACTCGGTGATTATTGGTGTCCGCGATGTAGATCCGGTCCTCGACCACACTCAGCCCCCCGGGCTCGGAGAACTCGGCATGCTGCCCGTCCCGCTGCCCCGCTTGACCAGTGCCGAAGAGGGCCTTGACCGCCCGCATGGTGGGGTAGAGGACCTTGATCTTGTGGTTGTAGGTATCGGCCACGTAGACACGGCCCCCGGCACAGGAAATCCCGAGGGGATGCTGGAGTCGAACCTCCTCACCGATCCCGTCCTGGTCCCCAAAGATAAAGAGCCCCTGGCCGACCAGGGTGCGCAGCCTCTCAGCGCCGTAGAGATCGATGGTTCGAATCGCACTGATCTCACTGTCGGCGATGTAGAGTGCCTGCCCGTCCGTCGAGAGCCCGCTCGGCTGGGCCAACGCCCCTTCCAGACGGGGCCCGTCGATGATCTGCTCCTTGCCCGTCCCCGCGTAGAGCGCGAGCTCCGCCGTGGCCAGGTCCATCACCCAGATCTGGTGGCAACCCGCCATGGCGATGTAGAGTCTGCCGTCCACATGGCACAGGTCCCATGGGGAGTTCAGCGACATCTGCGGAGCCGGCCCCCGTCCCCGGATGACAGAGCCCTGTCGCCCGGTGCCGGCGATCGTCTCTGCCGTCCGGGTGTCGAGATCGAGACGGCGGATCAGGTGGTTCTCCGTGTCGGCGACGTACAGGGAGTTGCCGGCCAAGGCCAGGCCCTGTGGCGAACGAAAGGCGGCCTGCTCGAAGGATCCATCCGTGGCCCCCATCCTCCCCGTCCCGGCGACCTCGAAAATCTTCCCGCTCAGGCCGCTGATCAGGATCCGATGGTGTCCCGTATCGGCGATGAAGAGGCGACTGCTGTCGCCATCGGCGAGGACCTTCCCAGGAAAGGCGAGGGTTGTCTCGGGCATCTGGTCCCGGTGGAAGTGGACCGGGTCTTCCTTCAGCGTGCCCTTCTTCCGGTGCTCCTGGATCAGCGTGGCGATCATATGGCGGAGATGATTGCCATGTCCCTCGCCGGCCAGCGTCGTCACGATGTATCCCTGAGGGTCGATCAGGACAAGGGTGGGCCAGGCGCGAACCGCATAGCTCCGCCAGATGAGGAACTGGTCGTCGTTGACGACCGGATGGGCCAGCCCGTGGCGCAGGATGGCCTGTCGGATATTTTCTGCCTCCCGCTCGTTCGGGAATTTGGCGGAATGGATCCCGATGACGACCAGTTCAACAGGAAAGGCCTTTTCCAGAGCGTCCAGCTCTGGGAGCACGTGCATGCAGTTGATTCAGCAATAGGTCCAGAAATCCAGGAGGACCACCTTGCCCCGAAGCTCCTTGAGACTGACGGGCCGGTCACTGTTCAGCCATTCGAGGCCAGGGGGAAAGTCCGGGGCTCGGACCATCTGCTGGATCATCATATCATCGTGCATATTTTACTCCTAAATATCAAATACTTACATTATATTTATTCAAGTATATTATAGCTTATGATCTGCCCCTGTGTCGGTGCCGCCCGCTTCGGGCAGCCAGTTACGGTCTCGCTTATCGTCTAGTTTTCTCGAACGGCGTTGTCGATGGCCTGCCGAAAGACCGGAGTGGGAAGGGCGCCGCTCAGGTAGACCCCCTGAACTGTATCGTCAGATCTCGTCTTGCCGATGAAAAAGCTTGGTGTCCCTCGGACGCCGGCTGCCACCCCATCCTCGAAATCCTTCTGGACCTCGGCGGCATACGTGTCGCGGTCCAGGCAGGAATCAAAGGCTGCGCCGTTCAAGCGGAGGCTCCGCGCATGCGTCTTGAGGCTCTCGACCTGGAGCGCCTGCTGATTCTGGAAGAGCAGGTCGTGCATCTCCCAGTATTTTCCCTGGTCCCCGGCGCAATGCGCTGCTTCGGCTGCTTTGCGCGCGTGCGGATGGATCTGGTCGAGGGGAAAGTCTCGGAAGACGTAGCGGACCTTTCCTGTCTCGATATACTCTGCCTTGAGCGTCGGCAGGGCGGTCTCGAAGAATCGCTTGCAGAAGGGGCACTGGTAATCCGAGAATTCGATCATCGTGACCGCGGCGTCTTTTTTTCCCATGATAAGATTCCCGGCAATGCTCACGCTGGCCACGACCGAGCCATGCTGGGTCGGTTGGCGACGCCCCTGCGAGAGATGCTGGCGAATGAGCTTCAGATCTTCCCGGATTGCTGCAAGCTCGGCCTTGATCTTTTCAACATCACCCTTGAGGGCCTCGAGCTCGGACTGGGAACCGGTCTGTGGCTGCGCCAGGGCCGGGGGAGATCCGAGCCTCGGGTCCTGGCTGCCGATGACCGTGAGGCACAGAGCGACAATACAGACTCTCCATGTGACCGACCTCATCCACTTTCCCTCCTCAGCCCCGCTGCTTTCAAGTCTCCCTGCATTTCTCTAAGTATCAAGTATCTCCGGTTGATCAGGGAGTGTCAAGGCGACATTCTGCTTTTCATGCCAGGAGGGGCGGGGTATCATGCGGGTGGCGGTCGCCGGCGCGTTGAGAAGAGTAGTCTGACGGGTATTGACTCGCTGGAGGGGAGAACCGCTGAAGGCCGGGAGAGTAGCGGGCTCGATCGCTGGAGCAGCACTTGGAAAGGGAGCTGAGACGGCGGACAGGGGGGTGGCCGGCGCATGGAGAATACTGTCGCCGTTAATCGGGTTGTAATTTTGGCCTGGCCATGTTACACTCCGCAAGAGTGGGCAGCGATCAACAATCGACTTGAGAGGAGGTCACCATTAGCGCCAAAGTGTTCGTCGGGAACTTAAGCTACGATACGACGCAAGGCGAGATCGAAACTCTTTTTTCTGAAGTGGGCAAGGTAGTAGGGGTATTCCTGCCAGCCGACCGCATCACCGGGCGTCCACGAGGATTCGCCTTCGTCGAATTCAGCGAGGAGGCGGATGCCGCGAAGGCCATCGAAAGGTTGGACGGCTACGAGTTCAAGGGTAGGAGTCTTCGTGTCAACGCAGCGGAGGAGCGGCGGCCGCGCTCACCGGCCTTTGCTGACACCGGGTCATTCGGCATGCCTCGCGGTCGAGGGGAA
>JAHWYE010000295.1 GCA_020028195.1 Nitrospirota bacterium | reverse complement strand
CTGCTCCTGCGCCATCAGCTCTTCCCGGAAGATCTCATGACTGATCGCCCGAGCGCTGTTGACCGCCAACGCAATATGTCCCGCGTGGTGCATCCGAGCGACCTCGTAGGAGTCCTTCAGCACCTGATCGATCTGCTCGCTGAACCAGACATCCACCGCCTTGTTCACCAGCCCGCTCGCCACGAACGCCAGGAGTACCGTAGGGATCAAGGCAAATCCAATGAAGGCCGCGACCAGCTTGGCTCTGAACCCTGATCCCACCAAACGGTGCCGGCGTTCGAAGTAGGCCTTGATCAGGCTTCTGGACAGGAGCAGCGTCAGGACCACGAGACCGACCAGGTCCAGGTTCACCAGCAGCAATACGAAGGCATAGCCCGTGCTCGGCAGCAGTGAATCCGAATCGGCACTGCCCGTCATCATGTACTGCGAGTAATAGATGGTGAGGGCTAGGCAGGGCACGAGAAGCAGAAGGACGATCCAGACGGGGCGCAAGTGGAGTTTTTGGCGGTCCCCCTCTCCGCCTGCGTCACCGGTCCAGTTGCGCGCCCGATCCGTGAGCTTCGACCCCTCTTGCTGAACACTCATGGCAGGGTGTTCCTCAGTCGACCCCTTGGGAGACCCCGACGGCCTCTTGCCTGGTTGGGCTGAATCAAACGGATCAGGCATCAGAACCTCTCTTGAGCTTGGCCGGCGATCCAGGCAGCGTCAAAGTCGCTGTACCGATCCTGAAACACCGCCTCAAAGGTGCTCGAGAAATCAGGCGTGACGGAAAGGGCATCTAAGAGCTTCCGCACCCGGTCCATGCCGTATCGGCGAATCAGGGCTCTGGTCGCTTGGTAGCTCTGGGCATAGGCGACGGTCGCCCTGTGCGGAGGCAGTTCCAGGAAATCGCCATGGAGTGAATTCAGCGGCGCGACCTCCGCCGCATGACGCGCCAGCACCTCGCGGCCCCAGGCGCCGGCCCTCCCTTCCAGGTGCAGCGCCAAGCCCTCACTCAACCAGACAGGGGCATGCCCGCCGCTGATCCGATCAACGAGCGCATGGGTATATTCGTGGCTCAGAATCCTGTGTGCCGCCCGCTGGCCTCTCGTGATCCCTTGCATCGGCAGGTGAATCTTCCCGTCGAACAGGCCTCCGACCCACCCAGGGCTCAGGGTGGCATCCTGAAACTGCCGGTCGGGATGTAAAATCACTGTGAACGGCTCTCCCGGGAAATACGAGAAGGTTCGTCCGACCTTGTTGTACACCATCTCCAGACGATGCGCGACCTCATGCACTCTGCGACGATCCGTGGAGCTCTCGAATTTCACCACAAAATGCGAACTGTAGAGACGATCAAACCCTGCCTCCGCCTGGAGTTCGCGCTGGGCCGTCACAAGACGGGCCTGGAGCGTCACGTCATTAGGGTCCTGCTGTCGGGCCGTTTCATAATGGCGAAGGGCCGTCTGGGTCTCGCCACGCCGATAATACACGTCGCCCAGCAATTTATGGGCCTGGCCGACGGAGGAATCGAGTCGGATGGCTTGCTCCAGCGTGGCCAGTGCCAGGTCATCTCTGGATAACCGATGCTGGCACAGCCCGAGCCCAACCAGAAAGGACGCATCACCAGGAAACAGTGTTGCAGCCTCGGTGAAAACCTTTGCTGCGCGGTGATATTGCCCCTCCGTGACCAGACGCCAGCCGGCTTCTGCTCGGGACATGGCCGCCGTGCGTCGGTCCGTTTCGACGGGGCTTCTCGCTTTGAATTCGGAGCCAGCGCGTGCAGAAGGTTGCTCCTCAACGACTCCGACCAAAGCCTGACCCGTCGAAGCCGGAAGTCCCTGTGCAACCGGCGGCCCAGCGGCCAGGCTGGCGTGAGAGGGCTGGCCTGGTTCGATTCGGCCACTCTCCCCGACCACCCAGGCAACGCCCAGCCCTCCGGCCAAAGCGACAAGCCCGGCAACGCCCATAGACCGAAACAATGACCGAGTCTTCATCGGCATCATGTCAGCAAGAGACAGATCGTCTTGGATCGCGCCGCCGGTCTGACGAGACAAGACTGACTGACACAACAGGCGGGCCGGGTGGGAACACAGGAAGGGTGGCGGCGGCCGAAGCGGACTCGAGCCTATGGCGATTTCATCGCCTGCTTGCCCGACGCCAAATCCACATATTTCATCCGCAGGGCATACAGCATGTCACCCAGCACCGCCTGCTCATCGGAGGTCAGATTGCCCCGAGTCTTGCTATCAAGAAGCGAAAGAATGTCGATGATTTCTTTGGCCTGTGACAGGTTGACCTGCGGTCTTTCCTGCTGCGGATCCAGTTGCTCACCCATGAGCATCAGGGCCGAGGTGCCGAGCGAGAATACAAACGAGGCGAACGTGAGCGGAGGTGCTGGTTCATGGGTATGAGCTGATTCTTGTGACGTCTCCGCCAGAGTCGGCTTCGACTGGGATGCGGAGGCCGTGGCTCTGTCTGAGACAGCTCCCCCCCCCTCGGCCCCTGTGCGACGATCGCGGATAACGAATCCTCTTGATTCCTCCTCACCCATAGACGGAACCCCTCGTGCTCACAGCGCTCGTGGCGTAAAGTATCACACGTCCGATCCTTGGCGCAAGCAGAAGGCGGATTGATACCAGCGACGAAACGGGTATAATAGCCGCGCGCGTATCCGTCTCAGACAAGGGGCAGGAGGCGATGGGAATTTTCGATCGCCTCTCGCCCATAACCACTAACCCTTTGGATGACATGTCCGACCGGTTCGATGAACTGGTGCAATTGATGGCCAAGCTCCGGGCCCCGGACGGATGTCCCTGGGACCGGAAGCAGACCCATGAATCGTTGAAGCCCTACCTGCTGGAGGAGACCTACGAGGTGCTCGACACGATTGACCGGCAGGAGACAGGCAAACTCAGGGAGGAACTGGGCGACCTGTTGCTTCAAATCTTGTTTCACGCCCAGATCGGGGCCGAAGCAGGAACCTTCACGATCGAAGAGGTGATGCGCCAGCTTGCGGAGAAGCTGGTGCGCCGTCATCCACACATCTTTGGCAAAATGGAGGGAGGAGACTCCCTCAACGCCGATCAGGTGTATCTCAAATGGGAACAGATCAAACGCGACGAACGAAAGCAGGCCGGCGGAGCCGAGTCCGCGTTGGACGGAGTGCCTCAAACCCTGCCGGCGCTGCTCCGCGCATTCCAGCTGCAGGCCCGCGCCTCCCGAGTCGGGTTCGATTGGCCGCACACCCG
>JAHWYE010000062.1 GCA_020028195.1 Nitrospirota bacterium | reverse complement strand
AGATCAATCAGACCTTCAGTGAGATAGGCGTAGTCCTCTAAATAGGCGTTCAGGTGCGCCTTTCCGGCACGATAGGTTCTCATCAGCCCGCCGTCCGGCCTTGATAGGGCACTCAGGATGAAGTCGGCCGCACGCTCGGCAGCTTGCCGGTATCGGGGTTTGCCCAGCACGCGAGCACCCTCCGCCATCGCGCTGATCATCATGCCGTTCCAGGCTGTGAGGATCTTGTCGTCCAACCCCGGCGGCACGCGCTTTCGTCGGGACTCGTAGATCAGGGGACGAAGCCGGTCGATTGTCTGCCGCAATTCCTCCGGCGATATGCCGAGATGACGAGCGACCTCGACGAGGGGCTTTGGGACATTCGGAATGCTGGGTGCCCGTTGCTCGGGATGCCCATGGCTCGGGGTACCAGTTGCTCCCTGTTGCAACGGGTCTGAGCCATGGGCCTTCGCGACGGGTTCGACCCAGTTGCCACTCGGCGTGATGTCGTAGTAGGCGCAAAAGCGGCGCGCATCCTCATCGGTGGGAACCGCCTTGCGAATTTCTTCCGGGGTCCATACGAAAAATTTGCCTTCGACCCCTTCCGAGTCGGCATCAGTCGCCGAATAGAACCCGCCCTCAGGCGAGGTCATTTCCCTCAGGACGTAGTCCAGCGTCTCAGTCGCGACCAGCTGATAGTCCGCCGCGCCCGTGACCTGGTACGCTTCCAGATACGTGCGGGTCAGCAGCGCATTGTCGTAGAGCATCTTCTCGAAGTGGGGAACCAACCAGCGCTCGTCGGTCGAGTAGCGCGCGAAGCCTCCGCCGATCTGGTCATACAGGCCGCCGGACGCCATCGCATCGAGCGTCTTCCGGACCATCTGGAGCGTATGAGGATCACGAGTCCGGTGATAGCGTCGCAAGAGAAACGAAAGCCCCGTGGCGGGAGGAAATTTGGGCGCGCTGCCGAAGCCCCCATGGCGCGCGTCGAAGTCCTGGGCGAATTCAGTCGCAGCGGCTTCCAACTCCGCGTCGCCCACAGCCATGGGGGCAGTCACGCGCTTCGAATCGGCCAGCCGCTCAGTCAACTGGTTTGCTTGCTGGCGCAGCCCCTCCGGGTCCTTCCGCCAAAACTCGGCCACTTTTTGAAGCACGGTCGCGAAGCCGGGTCGGCCCCACCGGTCGGTCGGAGGGAAGTAGGTGCCGGCAAAGATGGGCTGCTGCTCAGGAGTGAGAAATACGGTCATCGGCCAGCCACCTTGCCCTTGGTTCAGTGCCAGAGTCGCCTGCATATAGATCTCGTCCAGATCAGGCCGTTCCTCCCGGTCCACCTTA
This sequence comes from Nitrospirota bacterium, assembly GCA_020028195.1. Taxonomy (GTDB): domain Bacteria; phylum Nitrospirota; class Nitrospiria; order Nitrospirales; family Nitrospiraceae; genus NS-7. Next base: position 6,434 of record JAHWYE010000062.1, on the reverse strand, counting down.
ATGCAGATGAAGTGCCCGTTCATGATCGAGGCGATCCGCTCGTCCTCGAAGGACTCACGTTCCATCACGTGACACCAGTGGCAAGCAGAGTAGCCGATGGAGAGGAGGATCGGTTTGTTCAACGCTCGGGCGCGGTGGAGGGCTTCCTCCCCCCAGGGATACCAGTCAACAGGATTGTAGGCATGCTGGAGGAGGTAGGGACTTGTCTCATGGACGAGACGGTTGGCTGGACTGTTCCTTGCCTCTTGAGACATCGCCACTCACCGTACCACCGCATCAGAGTGGCGGTCAACCCAGGAGCCTGCCGGCAACTCCCCGAGCAAGATCCTAAGAAAAAGAACCGGCCCGCAGACTCGATATCACCGAGCGCGGGCCGATGTTCCGTGGATCAATCAGTGTGGCCTCAGAGGCCTTGCACCTGTTACTTCTTCTCTTCCTTCTTCTTCGTCTCGTCCTTCTTCATCTCGTCCTTCTTCTTCTCGTCCTTCTTCTCGCCGGTCTTCATCTCACTTCCAGCCTTCTTTTCATCTGCGAAGGCCGGTGCTGTGAACCCGACCATGAACATGACTGCAACAAGCGCGACCAGGATTCGCTTCAACATTGGCTGTCACCTCCTTTTCTCATGGATATCGGTAAATAGGCCAGACCGAATGGGGGTTGACCCTAATCCAAAATCACTACAATGTCAATATGCCGCGGAGTCAACAGGGGAGGGTCCTCGCGTGAAGCGTAGACCGACAATTCCCACATTCAATTGGAAGATCCTCTATCCGGCAGAATTATGTGATAAGATTAGACAAAACGTCGTAGAGGAGCCAGCATGACTGACGTTGGTCCTTACTCAAACTACCGCCTGAGCGTGAGGCTTGAATTGGCCAACCGCCCCGGCATGTTTGCCCGGGTTGCGACCACATTAGCCGAGGAAGGCGCCAACCTGGGGGCGGTGGACATTGTATCGGCAGGACCCGACAAGATGGTGCGGGATGTCACCTTCGACGTTCAAAATGAAGAGCATGGTGAACGTGTCCTGATACGGTTAGGCCAGGTTCCCGATGTCCGGGTGCTGTCTGCCTCCGATCGGATCTTCCTCCTGCATCTTGGGGGCAAGATTCGCGTTGAAAGCAAGCTGCCGCTCACGACCCGCAACACGCTGTCCATGGTCTATACGCCTGGAGTGGGGCGAGTATCGCAAGCGATCGCGAAGGACCGATCAAAGGTCTACGCCTTTACGACCAAGAGCAACAGTGTGGCAGTGGTCACGGATGGATCGGCAGTCCTGGGATTAGGCAATCTTGGTCCTGAAGCGGCCCTGCCTGTGATGGAGGGCAAGGCGATGCTGTTCAGGGAGTTCGCCGGAATTGATGCTTGGCCGATCTGCCTGAGCACACAGAACCCTGATGAGATCGTGAGGACCGTGCAGAGCATTGCGCCCAGCTTCGGCGGCATCAACCTGGAAGACATCAGTGCACCCCGCTGCTTCGAGATCGAGCGTCGCTTGAAGCAGACGCTCGACATCCCTGTGATGCATGACGATCAGCATGGAACCGCTGTCGTGATCCTGGCGGCGCTCAAGAACGCGTTGAAGGTCATCGGGAAGCGCTTCGAGGAGGTTCGTGTAGTCGTCAACGGGCTCGGCGCGGCCGGGATGGCCTGCTGCCAGATCCTCTTGGCGGCCGGGGTCTCCCATCTGCTCGGCTGCGGCCGACACGGGATCGTGCTGTCCGGCGATCCAGATCGACTCCGCACCTGCCGGCACGACCTGGCAACCTGCATCCAGGCTGACCGTCCGACTGGAACGCTCCAGGACGCCCTGAAGGGAGCCGATGTCTTCATCGGTCTCTCAGTGGGAAACGTCTTGCGGTCAGAGGACCTGGATCTGATGGCTCACGATCGGATCGTGTTTGCAATGGCCAACCCCGATCCTGAAATTGCCCCGGACCTGGCCATGTCACGATGTCGGGTGTTTGCCACCGGTCGTTCAGACTATCCCAACCAGATCAATAATGTGCTGGCTTTTCCGGGCATGTTTCGGGGGGCGCTGGACGTGCAGGCCAGCGATATTAATGAGGCCATGAAGCTGGCCGCAGCCGAGGCGATTGCCACTATCATTCCGGAGAGCACGCTGAGCGAGGACTACATCATTCCCAGCGTCTTTGACAAGCAGGTGGTTCAGCGAGTATCCAAGGCAGTCGCCGATGCCGCTCGGGCGACGGGCGTGGCCCGGCGGCGATCGAGAATTGCGGAAGACGCGCCCAAGGGATAAGTCTGAGACTCTAGTCGCCACCTCCGAGACTGCGCTCGTAGAGCAAGACCTTCCAGCCGTCCTCTTCACTGAGAAACTGGCCCACAATCGGGAGCATGCCTGTTCCCGGAACCTTGCCGGACTGGCCCAGACTGCCATTTTTCAGGACCCACATCATCTCCCCGGGTGTCCGAACTTTCTTAAATGCGGGATTCGCGAAGTTGCGAGGTTGGATCGGGAGAATCTTTGCCGCGCCGCCATCACCTTTTCCCTCAGGCCCATGGCATTGGAAACAGGTACCGCGCCCGAGAAAGATGGCTTTGCCCTCCGCGAGGACTTCCGCGGTGGCGGCAAACGGCGGCGCTTGTAACTTCGCTGTCGCGAGCTCTGCGGCAGGGACGCGCGGAATGCGAATATCAAACTCGCCCCCTGGCTGACCGTAACCGGCCGGATCGATGGCCTGACTGGTGGTCGAGTACAGCACAAGCATGAAGCTCGCACACAGCAGCAAACTGAGACCTTTCATGATTCCTCCGGGCAATGGTTCAGGGATGCCTTCGCCACGAGCGGGCGAGTCTAGCACAGGCCTTAACGCCCCAACAACGGCGGGGTGGCGCAAGCTATTCAACGGCTTGGTGCTGGGGGCTGGAATCCGGTTGTGTTAGAATGGCGTCGCCGTCAGAGGGTGGCGGCACTCGTTCCGATGGACGTTGGAACCGCGGAGGCCTGATGCCGTTCGAAGCGAGGAAACTGGGCAAGTACCAGGCCAGCATGCGCCGGCGGATTGAGTCGCTCAGGAGCAAGACAGAAGACAGCCTCGACTTCGCGATGGACTATATGATGCAAGACCGGGTTGATACCTACTTCAAGGTCGAGGAGGGGTTGGCAGAAATCGACCGGACACTGGGTTTAATCGAAGACGAGCTGACCCAGATTCATGACCTGTCGGGCGCGTGGCGCCTGGAGTCCCGCCTGGAGTTCATAGAGGACCGGTTCGAGGAGCTGGACAGTGAAGTGCGGGAGCGACCACGAAGAAGGCGACGCAAAATCAACTTCGCCGACTTCTTCAAGGCCGCTGGCGGCGGCGGGGGCATGCCAGGCTCCCGCGGAGAGATCAACAGCACATCCGAAGCTTTGCAGGCCCTCGGCCTGGAACAGGGCTGCTCCCTGTCTATGATCACCGCGGCCTTTCGGCAGCGAGCCAAAAAGCTCCACCCAGACGCGCGGAAGGGGGACCAGAGTTCAGAGCCGGAACTGCGCCGGATCATCGAGGCCTATCAATATCTCAAGGATAACTTGAGTTTCATGCAGACAGAATCGCATGGAGAGCGCTGATTCGTGACCTCCGGTCGCCCTGATTCACTTGACCAGTGAGCCCTACGAACTTCCACCACATTACGGACTCCCACAGACTGAAAGACCTCTGCCGTAGTCTTGGCGAGAGCACGCATCTCGCGCTGGATACGGAGTTTGTCGGTGAGAACAGCTTTGTGCCTTGTCTGGAGCTGATCCAAGTCGCAGCGGACGACCTCTCCGCTGTCATTGATGTCCCAGCCGTCGGCTCGCTGGACTGCTTGGGGGAGGTGCTGACGAATCCCCATATTGAAAAGATCGTCCATGCCGGCAAGCAGGATCTCGAACTGTTGTACGCTCACGTCGGTCAGGTCCCTACACCGGTGTTCGACACGCAACTGGCGGCGGCCATGGTTGGCTATGGGACGCAGGTGGGCTACGCCCAGCTCGTTCATCGTGTGGTCGGCACCAAATTGGCCAAATCCCATACCTTCACCAACTGGAGCCAGCGTCCCTTGACTCAAGAGCAGATTGCCTATGCCCTGGAGGATGTCCACTATCTCCTCCCGATCTGCGAACACCTTTACGGTCAGCTGCGGAGGCTCGGCCGACTTGACTGGATTAAAGAAGAGTTCACGAAACTAGAATCTGTCCCGACCGACGAATCACGCGATCCTCGTAATCGGTACCAGCGCATCCGTGGGTGGGACAACTTACGGCCGCGATCCATGGCAGTGCTGAGGGAGCTGGCGGCATGGCGAGAAGGAGAAGCTCGACGTCGAAATGTCCCCCGAGGACGGGTGATTCGAGACGAGGTGCTCCTGGAATTGGCCCGTCATGCGCCGAGCACGTTGGCCGGGTTACGCGCGACCCGCGGCCTCCATCCATCGGAAGCAGATCGGAACGGAGAGATTTTGCTCGGAATCATTCGGCACGAGCTGGGGCAGCCGGAATCTGAATGGCCCAAGATTTCACGCGCACGCCGGCCAGAGCCAGAATCGGCCGGGCAAGTTGACCTGCTACAAGCAGTGTTGAAAGCCTGTGCCCAAAAAGAAGAGATCGCACCGAGCCTGCTAGCCAGCGTGTCCGATCTTCAGACACTGGTGGATGCCAAGCGAACGGATCGCGACAAACTGGATCTCCCAATCCTCCACGGCTGGCGAAGGCGACTGGCGGGCGAGACGTTACTCGGTGTGTTAGAGGGGAACACCGTCGTGAGTGTGGATTCGCAGACGGGGAAGCTCCGGTTCACGTCCCAGGCCTAGAGCAGCCGCTTGATGGTTTCTGCCGGACGCGCCAGCACGACCTTCTCACCTTTTTCCACAATCGGACGCTGGATGAGGTCCGGGTGCTTGATCATCAGGTCCAGCAGCTCTTCTTCGGCGAGCTTCTTGCCGGCCAGGCCCAGCGTCTTATAGATGTCCTCCTTGGTCCGAAGGATGTCCGTCGCGTTCAGGCCCGCTTTCTTCAGCAGCTCCTTCAAGTGCGCCTTGGTGAAGGGTTTCTCATAATAGTTGACTGCGGTGTAGTCCTGCCTGCTGGCATTGAGCAACTTGATCGCTTCACGACAGGTGCTGCAGGTAGGCTTCTGGTAGATCGTGATCTTCGGCATTGTTCTCTCCATTCCTTGAACGACTGGCCCATCTTGACGTTGTTTCCAGACGCGTGGTAGATGCAATATACCTGTCGCCTTTAGCGTCTCCCCGCACGCCTTGCCACGACCAACAGGGGACTCGACTATGCCGACCGCAGGCACCAGTTCAAGCGGGACCTTTTCCTGCGCCACTGCGACCCAGAGGACGCTCAAAGACCTACGAACCAAACGGAAGGGGCAGCCGGTCTTTGTGGTCGGCCATGTCCTTGAGCGCAAGGGCCAGGAAGCAGCCTTTGAGCTCTTCAATGTTCGGCTTGCCGTGGTCAAGTTCGCTGACGGAGCGCTGCTGGGGTACGACCCCGGGGAGCTCCTGCTGCCGACTGAGATTGATGAAAAGGGTGTGGCCTATTTCGAAATCCGGCAGTGCCGGAAGTGCGACCACCAGTTCCCCCTCACCGCCGAGGAGCTCACCTCCGAGCCAGAGCCATCAGAATGCCCAGACTGCCGCCTGTCGTAGAAGTCAGACCTCCTCGGTAACTTGAGTCCCCCTAATCGGCCTGCGGGGCGACTTCCAACGCCTTCTTGACCATGCAGTCCCCGGCAAAGCCTTGCAACGCCATCGGCAGCATCCCGGCGTCAAGCACCCTGATGGACACCACCCGATAACCTTCCGCGTTCTTCCAGGCTTCGGCCTTGAGGGCGTGGCAGACTTCCAACTTTTTCCAGATCAGATTGTCAAGCACGGCCTCACTCGCGATCAACGTGGCCTCGCTCACCACGCCCCCGCTGGACACCTGCGCGGTGACTTGCTGCCGGTCTTTCGAAACTTTTGTCACGACGGCGAAAAGGAGCTCGGGATCCTGCTGTGCCAACACAACGGCCGCCGTAAGGAAGAGCGTCAAGCCAGTTCCGATGCCACACCACTGCGCTGTCCTCATCTCCTCACCTTTCATCCCCCCGCGGATCAGCGTGATCGTTATTTCAGTATGCCCAAGCGGAGCGTACCATTTCAAGTGACGTTCGGGCGCCGCACGGCATGCTGACTTTCCTTGACTGATCAAATTCGAGCCACCTAGAATCCACCTGATGCCTATCCATACCCTCGACGACGTCACACTGCATTATGAAGCAGCGGGACATGGTGCTCCGCTTGTCTTGATCAATGCGCTCACCATGGAGGCAGCAGGGTGGGGGGCACAGGTCCGTGCTTTCTCGGCCCACTACAGCGTGCTGACCTACGATTGTCGAGGACAGGGACAATCGGGGAAACCCGAACAGGATTACAGCATTGAGCAGCACGCTGAT
>JAHWYE010000294.1 GCA_020028195.1 Nitrospirota bacterium | reverse complement strand
TCTGATCAGGCGTGGCGCTTCCAGCAGAAAAAAGACCCTCGTGCGGCGAAGTGAAACGTCACCTAGCGTTACCCTTCTTGTACCCCAATAGCTAGGTTCCCTGTCAAGCCCAAATTGCGGTCGCCAGGATGCAGCAAGCTGCGGGCGGCGAACGTGACTGCCGCGGTGGACGACCGGGGTGGTGGTAGCAGCCATTCTCGGAAAATCTGGTGCTAGTACGGGTTCCAGTTCGGTGGCACTCTTCGGCGCGCCCGGTCGTACTAGGTCGCACGTGCCCAAAGTTGGGAATTCCGCGTCACCACCGTATTTGCTTCTTCTGGGCGGATCTTAAACTACCAGCCGGACATGAACTATATGTCCAAGAAGCTCCGCCACATCCATTAGCCCTAGCCCCCTCCTCTCCACCTCTCCCCATAGCCGACCCGACCTCCTCCACGGCACGACGAGAGCCTGGCCATCTCCTGAAGGGGCTTCGGCATCCAACTGATGCCTGTGTGGCATTGGACTTGCACTTGCGAAGGAATGTGAATTGCTACTTAAGTATCCGACAATATTCAGCCGAGGAAGCGTTGCGAACAGACCTCGTTCTGGTCATTGACGACGATCCCGCCTTCTGCGAGCTGGTGAGTACGGTGCTCACCGGTTTGGCGCTCGAAGTCCTGACGGCCCCCGATGGCGTAAGAGGCATCGAGCTGGCACGGGGGGCGAAGCCTGCTGTGATCCTTTTGGACATGATGCTTCCAGGGCTCGGAGGCATCAGGACGTGCCAGCAGCTTAAACAGGATCCCTTCCTTGCGGCTAGTGTCGTGGTCACCGTAACGGCCTCGCCTGACTTGCGGTACATCGAGCGGGCGTTTCGCGCCGGGTCGGAATTCTTCCTGATGAAGCCCTTTGGGGCCGAGAGGCTAGTCCAAGTAGTCGAGTCGGCCCTGGAGAGGGCCAAAGTTGGGGGGCAACGTCGAGCCCAGCCCCGCTTTCCGGTAGATGTGCCTGTCCGGTGCGTTGTTGAGGAAGTTGTGGGCAGAGCGGTCAACGCGGGCTTCGGTGGCCTCAAGCTCTACCTGGCTGAGAAGCTGGCACCGGGGACCAAGTTTCGCCTTCAACTAGAACTCCCTACGGGAATAGTGGCCGCCGAGGCGAAAGTAATCTGGCAGGATGACGAGGTGACCGACCGGAGTGTCCGGTACAGCCACGGTATTCAACTCCTGGGCTTTGTGGAAGATTCCGACTTCCTGCAATATAGACGCTTCCTCATCAAGATCGCTGTGGGCAGTGCTCTCTAAGGGTGCATCACCTCTACGACTCCCGTTCAGCTCCCCCCACCTCCCAAACCTGCTATCGCTTCCGACCAATCAGGATCCCGTTGACTCCCGGGGATTCCACCGGGAGCCGCTGAATCTCCCTGAACCCGACTTCCTTCAACCACTGTGTGTATTCGGCCCAGGTATAGTTGCGGCCCTCTGTTTCGATGAGCATATTCAGAGACATCAGCGCGGCCGATACAGGTCCTGTCTTCTCGTCATTCATCATCAGCTCGCTCACGATGACCGCACCGCCGGATGGCAGAGCATCGAAACACCTTGTGAGGATCACCCAGTTCTTCTCCGGAGTCCAGTCATGGAGAATCATCGAGAGAAGAACGACATCGGCCCCCTTCGGCAATGCCTCGTTAAAAAAATCCCCGGGATGCGTCTTGATGCGATCGGAGAATCCCGCTTCCGCGATCTTCTCCCGAGCGATCTCCAGCGCCGTCGGCAGGTCGAACACCGTCGCACGGAGGTGTGGATAGCGTCGCGCTGCCTCAATGCAGTAGGCCCCAGAGCCGCCACCGACGTCGAGAAGATGCGCGTAGGGCAAAAAGTCAAAAGCCGCGGCGACCGCCTCCCCGGACTGCACGCTGAAGCTATGCATCCCTTCGGTAAAGATCCGCTGCTCCTCCGGGTTCGCGGAGATCGCCTCGAAGATTCCCTGTTGATCTCCCCAGGTCTGCGCGCGATTGGTCTTGATGGCCTCGGGGAGGCGGTTCCACGGCAGATACAGGCGCCGGTCCAGCAGGGTGATCACGCCGCCAAAGTAGTACGGCTTGCCCCGCACCAGAAACTCCTCGGACAGGGGGGAGTTATAGTAGCGCTCCCCCCGCTTCTCGAGCAGCCCTAACGATGCGCAACCGCTGAGGAGCATCTCGGCCGGTCGCGGGTCAATCTCCAGCAACTGACGGAGTTCATGGATATCAACCCCGCGGCCGGAGAGCTGGGTAAACAGATCCGGCTCTACTGCGGTTGCCAATGTCTTCGAAGCCCAAAAGCCCGAAATGATCTGCATCAGAGGTATTGGGGTCAGCTCACGTGTCGCCATTGCGGCATCCTCCCTCACAGGGCTGGCGAACCTGACATCGACACCATCTGGTACAGGTGAAGGCTATGCCACGCTGTAGAGGGGAGAATTATGGTGTACGAGTGAAAGGAGTGTCAAGCACCGTTACAGACAGCGCACGTGCGCAAGAAAGGAAAAGGCCCCGGGACATCCGGGGCCTTCTGCTTTCGAGATCTCACCTGAAGGGACTACCCTCGCCCACCCCTATTGAACACTGAAGGTCTGGAAGGCGAGGACGTTGCCACTCTGGTCCACGGCCTCGACCTTCCACGATCCGACCCAGTTCTCAAGGATGCGTTTGCTACTCCAGGTCCGCCACCGAGGACCCTCAAGGGAAAGGGGGATCTCCGCCATCTTCTGGTCCTGATAGTACCAGATGTGGGTGATCTGGGTGGGCGTGCTGATCCCATCTACCTCGGTGAAGTAGTACAGCGCTCCCGTCGAGGGTGGAAAGACGCTGCCGTCACCGACCGGTTCGCGGTTGACGACCCCGGCCGTCACCACGCCCCGGACCACGCGGAGCGAACTCCCCTCCGGCTGCGCTCCCTTCTCCTGGGAGAGGCCAGTCATCGGAAGTATTACCCCTACGAGGGTTATTGCGAGCGCCTTGGTCCATCTCCTCATTCCTGCCTCCTTTTGCGGATTGCCCCTTCGGTTGACCTCGGCCACCTCTAATTGCGAAAAGTGTGCCAAGAGCTCGATTCCGCCGCTCGATAGAGGCCCAGAGCCCCTTTTCACCCCCAAAGGCGGCTCGTGGAGCTTGGGGAGCCTCTGCCAAGTTGTTGCTTGAGGCGCCCAGCCCTGACAATCTGTCAGGGGCAGGCTAGAGAGGGCATCGGGGGAGTGCTGTCTGGCACCGGAGTTGCAA
>JAHWYE010000293.1 GCA_020028195.1 Nitrospirota bacterium | reverse complement strand
CCCAGCGGGAAGCGGTCAAGGGGAGGCAGGGAGGCCGGACTCTGGAGATTCAGAGATTGGTCGGACGTTCCTTGCGTGCGGTGACTGACATGGCGGAGATGGGCGAACGGACGGTGTGGATTGACTGCGACGTGATCCAAGCCGACGGGGGGACTAGGACCGCCTCGATCACCGGCGCGTTTATTGCGTTGGCCGATGCCTTTACAGTCCTTAAGCGAAGGAATCTGATCAAAAAGCGTCCTCTCACGGACTATCTGGCGGCCATCAGCGTCGGGAAGGTAGGCGGCCAGATCATGGTGGACTTGGCTTATGAAGAGGACTCGCTGGCCGAGGTGGATATGAATCTGGTGATGACCGGGCGGGGCCGCTACGTGGAGCTTCAAGGCACTGCCGAGCGTGCTCCCTTCGAGAAAAAGGATCTTGACGAATTTGTAGCGGTCGGTTGGAGGGCCATCCAGGATCTGATCGCCCTACAAAAGGAATTGGTCGGGAGTCTTTGATCAACGAACTTGTATTGGCGACCCGAAATCCCCATAAAGGCGCGGAGCTCGTCGCACTGCTGAGCGATCTAGGGATCAGGATCCGAACCCTGGCTGAGTTCCCGGATGCGCCGGAGGTGGCGGAAGACGGACAGACCTGCGAGGCCAACGCGGTCAAGAAGGCTCAAGCGATCATGCAGCACACAGGTCGCACGGCGGTGGCCGATGATACAGGGTTAGAGGTGGACGCTCTGGGCGGACGCCCTGGCGTGCACGCCGCCCGATATGCAGGGCCGAACGCAACCTACGAGGACAATTGGCGCAAGCTGCTTCGTGAGCTTGAGGGGGTTCCTCGTGAACGCCGCCGCGCGTGTTTCATCACGGTGGCGGCGATTGCCAGACCGTCCGCTAAGGTAGAAGTTGTAGATGGGGTTTTGGAAGGGTTGATCGCCGAGGAACCGGCCGGGACACAAGGGTTTGGGTATGATCCCGTTTTTTTTGTCCCTGAGGCTGGCAAGACCCTGGCGGAGCTCACCGCGGATGAAAAAAACCGGATCAGCCACCGAGCGAGGGCGCTCGCTAAGGTACGAAATCTGTTGGGAAAGTTGAAGGATGACTGATTGGCAAGGGCAGCATAAGACGGCGATTCCCACATTCCGCAATCAGCATGTATCATTCTGCATTGAAAACAGTCGGGGCGTAGCGCAGCCTGGTAGCGCACCTGCTTTGGGAGCAGGGTGTCGGAGGTTCAAATCCTCTCGCCCCGACCAAAAATCCGTGAGGCGTGGGGGGTAAGGAATGAAACTACGCCTCACTCCTTACCCCTCAGGTCTTCTGAAGAGGCGCCCGTAGCTCAGTTGGATAGAGCCCCAGCCTTCTAAGCTGGTTGTCGCAGGTTCGACTCCTGCCGGGCGCACCAAGCCTCCTTGCAGTTTGCCGCTGGCGAGTCAGGATTGATGAGCTTCAGGCAGATCCTCAGACGGTGCATGGCGCCCGCCGATTTTTGTGGTTGATTTGACCTGCCCAGCGGCGTATGTTTGAGGGCGCTCCACCAGGGCTCTACCACCAACCGAACAGCAATTTTCAGGTTTGCCCTCTGGAAGGCGGAGGTGCAGGATGGGACCAACGAAAGTCATCGTGAAGGGGGATGCGCTCTATGATGCGAAGACCGGCAAGTTGATCAAGGATGGACTCCTCACCGCGCAAGCAATCCACGACTATGCGGTGCGCCACTATGTGGTCTTGCCGGAGGTTGATAAGGCCGGGAAACTATGGACGCTGGATGGCAAGCCGGTGTATTGCCTCCGAGGTGCGCGATACGAATCGTTGGACGAGGATCCTTTGCACTTATCTCGTTGCCCGGATTGTGGGGGGATGGGAATCCGGATAGACGAAATGACCATTGAATCGGATTGCATTCGCTGTATCCAGTGCGGGCACGAGTTCGACACCAGGCTGGAGATGATGGAAACCTGACATGACCATAACGCGGTGACCCACTGCTAGGCGGTTCTGTCTCGATGAAGGGGCCTCTCTGACTCAAGAGGGGCCCCTTTTTCTATCTCTAAACTTGACTGCTTGATTCCTTCCCCAATCGCCCGACTGCTCGACCGCTTCTTGTCCTATTTATCGAAGAAACGTGCGCCAGGACTCCGATGCAGGGTTTCACGATAGGCCTTGCCCTGCTATCCATTTGAATAGTTTGACATACTTTAGACTTCCGCGTCATTTTTATTTGAGGCACAAAGCTTGCTTGAGTAGGAATAATAGAGGGTATCAGACCGTAAGGGAGTTCCGATGTTACAGCAGGCGTCCAGGGGTCGTCAGCTCAGTCATGATGAAACGAAAGCTGCGGAAGCGGCCTTCCAGGGACGAGCGTTTAATGAGGCCTGGTCCCAAACGGCGCGGGTGGTCTATGACGGCATTGTGGCAGCACTGCAAAGGCGAAAATCGTCGCCTGACAAAGAGTGCACTGATCATCTATTTCATGAGCTTGACGAAACCAAGGTTCCGGTGGGTGCCCTGGCGTGCACGGGGGATGAGGAGTAAGGCGATGACCCTCCAGAAAAGCACAAACAGCGGCTGGTCCCTCTGGCGTCACTTGGTGTCCGTCTGGATTGTCTTGCCCTTGAGTCTGGCGGTAATGCTGACAGAGGCGAAGGCGCAAGATCAAAGGGAGCAGATCATTCAGATCTTAGGTGTCACCCTGGGGCAAAGCATGGAGCCGACCGGCATGGTGGCCAATCTTCTCATATACTTTGAAGAGAGAAACGATCACGGAGGGCTCGCGGTGCTCTTCCGGTCAACACCAGGCCGCTTTTCACCGCTTGCCCAAACTGCAGTTCAGCAGGCCATCTATCGCACGGCGAAGGCCGCTGGACTCTCCCCAGATAGCTGGACCGTCGTGCTGTCCGTGCCGGATCCAGGCCTGACGGTCCACGGGGACAGTCTCTCCGCGATGGTGGGGCTGAGCGTGGTCGCGCTTGCCAAGGGGGAATTCATCCCTCCTGATCGAGTCATCACCGGCACCGTGACCCCTGATGGGTATATCGCTCGAGTAGGCTCTGTCCTGCAGGTCTCACCGGTCGGCTCAGTTAGCCAAGCCTACTGGGCCCTTACCGACCATCCTCTGCGCCGATAGTCGAGAAACTCATCCTCTCTCCATTCCCGCCTTTGAAGGACCCTATCCGTATCTGATCTGCTTCCGAACGGCCGGTCGCTACAGCCGGCCTTCATCCAGCTCGATGATATCAACCCATGTGGTGGGACGGGAGAGTACCACGATGCGAACCCCACGTTTCGCGGCGACTTCAGCCAGCCTTGTCTGGAAGCGCTGGTGGGCGGCCTCGTCCTTGGGCGCGGCCGTGAGGATGCGGGCATTCCATTGCCGGATATCTTCAAGTGAGAGGGGGCGGCTCTTTGCTTGAACCCATGCCAG
>JAHWYE010000292.1 GCA_020028195.1 Nitrospirota bacterium | reverse complement strand
ACCAGCGCGGCCGTTGCGACTCGTTCGGCCTATTTATTCATCGACGGTGGATCCGTTACGCGGCCAATCTACCGCGACGCCATCCCCTCTGGCACCGGGCAGGCCGCATCGCTCACGTGGAATTACTCATGGGCACTCGGAGTCCAGATCATGCAGGAAACTGGAAACGGGAAGCTGACCCGGCCGGTTCCTGACATCGTCCTCTTGCCTGGATATCGGATCCAAACGAACACGCTCAACATCCAGGCTGGCGACTCATGGGAGATCGTTACTCTGCTCTTTGAGAAGGCTTCCTACCGGTAGGCATCAACCGAAGCCCTATTTCCTTTTCGGGAATGAATTCAAGATCGTAACCGCCCTCATCATCGCGCCCGATGATGAGGATTCCAGTACTCGTAATCACGTGAATCGTCGCTCCGCCGAGCAGCTGCGCCACTAGGGCCGCAGATACCCTCGCTGTCCACACTGTGCACACCCCCCCTAGGACACCCCCCCGACGGCTACGAGCTTTCAGGCTTAACTGAAACTGAGTGGGGCTCGTTACCGTTCCGGGGAACTCGCTTTTAATACCATGCCCGAAAAAAGGGGTTTAAGTCCTCCCATAGAAGGCCGCAAACGGTATGGAGTGGTGGTGGATTCTTACAGGATTGCTGGCCGGGTACGTCGTAGCTTCTCTCGCCACCCGTTACCTGCCAGGAGCCCGCCGGAAGGCCGCTGGCGAGCCCAGGAGCAATGAGGAATGGGAAAGGTATCTCAAGACCCTCGCGCTCGATGTCGAAGACGGCCTAGAGAAAATGGCGAGGCTCTACGATCGACTCCGCAAGCGTGCCAAGGTCGAGGAAACCGAAGTACCCACCGATGGAGCCCGCATCTTCAAATCCGGCGCAGACGTCACCGCCTACGCGCGGAGAATGGGGCTGACTAAATGATCGACCCGCTGTTCATTGCGCCTATCCTGGGCCTGCTGGCGAAGCTGGTGCCCGTCCTGGGCGGAGTCGCAGCCGGTGTTTCAGCCTACCAGCAGATTCGCGAATCCCCTGGCGGCCTGCGCGTGCAGCCGACGACCCGGGAACTCGCACCCATTCCCAGAACCCGTGCTGAGCTCGAACGCGGAGCTGCCTACGGAGGGATTACGCGATTCGAGGAGAACGGCGCTGGCTACTATCGAGCCCGCCGGCGGATGAACGTTCTCAACCCTCGCGCTCTTCGACGCTCTATCCGGCGGGTTCGAGGCTTCAGTCGCTTCGCGTCTCGCGTCGGCGCATACACGAGCCCGGGTCGTCGCTATCGTTTGAAGGGATTCGGCCGTCGACGTGCACGTCGCTAAGAAGCGAAAGCGAATCCGGATTGAGATCGAGATCGACCCGGAGCTCGAGGAAGAGCTTTACGAGACTTTAGGCGACGCTGGGTTCCTTCAAGAAGCTGCGGAGGAGCTTGAAGAGGAGTCGGATTACTGATGCCGACGGAGTGGAAAGAGTGGCTGATTCTCCTGGGACTGCTCTTAAATACGATCATCACCTGGATGAACAACCGAAAGTTGAATTCAAAGTGAATGGCCCGCATCGTCGCGCAGCCCTATATGTTTCCGCGCATCGAAAGGTGGCTTGCTCTCTGCCGTGACCACGGGATCTTCATCACAATTACTAGCAGCTATCGGAGCAGCGAGAAGCAGAGGCGGCTCTACGAGGCGTATCTTGCCCGTGGACGGAAGGGCCTTCCGGCGGCGGCGCCGGGCAATTCCCTCCACGAGACCGGCGAGGCCATCGATTTCGCGGCCCGGTTTAACCCCACCTACGGCAGTCGGCGGGGGACAGATGCGTATACCTACGCCGGTAGGCTTGCCGAGGCCGCCGGTTTCCGGTGGGGTGGCCGCTTCACGCGACGTGACCCCGTCCATATCGACGCCGGCGTCCCTTGGTGGGGTGGAGATTAGCCAGCCCGGCGCAGTGCCCGTGCGGGTTGCTTTGAACCTAGGAATCATGGAGAGGTGAGCTATGGGAGTAATGCAGGGCACGACCGTACTGGTGCTCAACAGCAAAAGCGCAAACGTGCTCGCTGGTCAAATGGAAGAGTTCGTCAGCGTGCCCAGCCTCGTGCGGCTCTACGCAACCGGCTCCGTGACTGGCTTGCTCGTGAATATGATTGCAGGCGGGGCCGTGATGATCGATGACCAAGCGATAGGTTTCCAAAACCGCTTTCCTCTCGTGCCCGACGACTTCATCTACGAGTTCGGCGCAACTGGCCCATCGGACCGTTTGATTTTGACCTTCAGAAATCCGACTGGGGGCTCTATCACAGCCTTCTGGAGAGTGGACGTCGTACCCGTTTGAAAATCTACGACCCGCAATTCGCGCAGAGACTCGCGCGGCTTCTTCAAACCCGCGGGACGAATGTAGAAGCGCCGCAGACCATCCCCTTCGCTGGCGTGGTGATCTCAATTCCCGCCGAGGCTGTGCTCGAAAACCTTGGCGGATTGACCGCAGTACGCGCCGCCGGCATCGCGCGAACCGAGCTTGCAGACCCGGCCAATGGCACCGAGTTCGTCGTCACAGTCCCCCCCGGCGAAGCCTGGCGGGTCCTCGCAATTCACGCCAACTTGGTGACGAGCGCGACCGTGATCACAAGGTCGGTCTACCTCTTCATGGATTTCGGCGCGGTTGGCCGACCGATTTATAGAGATGCCATCCCAAGTGGGACTGGCCAGGCAGCTTCGACGACGTGGAACTATACCTGGGCTTTGGGGACTCAGGTAATGGAAGAAGCCGGCAATTTCAAGAAGGTGCGCCCGTTGCCTGATCTCATTCTGTTACCTGGCTACCGATTCCAGAGCAACACGCTCAATCTTCAGGTCGGGGACTCCTGGGAGATCGTGAGCTTTCTCATTGAGAAGGCTTCCTTCCGGTAGGCATCAACCGGAGTCCTATTTCCTCTTCGGGAATGAACTCAAGGTCGTAAGCTCCCTCGTCATCGCGCCCGATGATGAGGATTCCAGCGCTCGTAATCACGTGAATCGTCGCCCCGCCGAGCAGCTGCGCCACTAGGGCCGCGGATACCCTCGCTGTCCACATTGTGCACACCCCCCCTAGGACACCCCCCCGACGGCTTCGAGCTTTCAGGCTTAAGATCAACTGAGTGGGGCTCGTTACCGTTCCGGGCAACTCGCTTTTAATGAGATACCCGAAAAAAGGTGTTCTAGACCTCCCATAGAAGGGCGCAAACGGCATGGAGTGGTGGTGGATTGTTACAGGAACGCTGGCCGG
>JAHWYE010000291.1 GCA_020028195.1 Nitrospirota bacterium | reverse complement strand
ATCAGCCATCGAAGACTTCCTGCGGCCGAACCGGATCGTGGTCGGAGCGGACAGCCCGCAGGCGGTCGCCATTCTGAAAGATCTTTATCGCCCGCTCTACCTCATTGAAACCCCGTTCGTGGTCACCGACATCGCCACGGCGGAGATGATCAAATACGCCTCCAACGCCTTTCTGGCCACCAAGGTCTCCTTCATCAACGAGATCGCCAACCTGTGTGAACTGGTAGGCGCCGACGTGCAAGTCGTCGCCAAAGCGATGGGGCTTGACGGACGGATCGGCTCCAAGTTTCTGCACCCCGGACCAGGGTTCGGCGGATCCTGCTTCCCCAAAGATCTCGCCGCGCTGATCCAAACGGGCGAGCGAGCCGGATACAAGATGGAGATAGCCGGGGCGGCTGCTCGGGTCAATGAACGGCAACGCCTCCTGATGGTGGAGAAGATCCGCGAGACGCTCGGGGGACTTCGGGGCAAGACAGTCGGCTTGCTGGGACTGTCGTTCAAGCCGAACACCAACGATCTCCGGGAAGCCCCGGCCTTGACGATTGCCGAACGCCTGCTGGCGGAAGGCGCCGTGGTGCGCGCCTATGACCCCACAGCTCTCGAAGAAGGAACGAAAGTCTTGCGCGGAGTCATCCCTTGTGCGGACGCGTACGATACGGCCCGGGGCGCCGATGCGCTGGTCCTCGTCACCGAATGGAATCAGTTTCGAAACTTAGATTTTGATCGGATCAAGACCGCGCTGCGGAGGCCTGTCTTGATTGACTTGAGGAATGTCTATGAGCCGGACCGACTCGCCGCCCTCGGCTTCCATTATGTCTCGGTAGGCCGAGCCTCCCGTAAACCTTCGACCTGATCGCTTCGCGTTGAGGCCGGGTTAGGCCTTGGGTTTGTACCCCATCCGATCCAGGACCTTCATAATCCTGGACTTGAGTCGGTCATCGGCCTCGCCCAAGGCCACCGCCAGGGGCTCGACGGCGGGTTTCCCGATTTTTCGAATGATCTCAGTCGCTGACTGACGCAGATCATCTTCCTCGGACACCAGCAGCGGGACCAACGGAGGAACAGACGGCGCCCCCATTTTAATGAGCGCGTCATAGGCCCGCTGCCTCACATCGCCAACCTCATCGGTCAGCGCCTCAACGAGCGGACCGACGGCCCTGGGTTCCTTCATGTCTCCGAGCGACTCGGCGGCGTACTTCCGATTCAGCCAGTGGGTGTCCTTCAGATCGAGCAGCATGGCTTCCGCCTTGGCCGCATTCGGATCACGGGACCGGATGCTCAAGCTTTTGGCGATACGTTTGCCGTTCTCCTCCACGACCCGGATCGTCGCGCCGTCCCCTGGCTTGATCTTGCTCAGGTCCTCAAGCGCTTCTTCCGCAACTTCCAGAAGCACGGTCTTGCCGTCGTAGGCCAACAGCTCGACCTCCAGTTGCTTTAACGCCGGATTGACCGCGACGACTTTCTCGGTGACCAGGTTAAACCCGTCTTTCTTAGCCCCGCCCTTGGGTCCGATCTGAATCAACTTGCTCGGTTGACTGGCTCCTTCCTCCGCCATAGCTGCTCCCTTCTCACTCTACGAGTTGGTTTGCGTTGGTTTCCACCCGAGACTGGCCAGCGCGCCTTCGACGGTCTCCTGGACCATCTGATTTTCGTCTTCAAGCAACGGCAACAGGGGCTCGACTGCCTTCTTGTCGCCTAATCGGGCCAAGGATTCGACCGCATTTCGCCGGACCAGCCAATCCTCATCCTTGAGCGCTTCGATGAGCGGGCCGACTCCGCGTGAATCCCCGATCTTCCCCAAGGCTTCCGCCGCATGACGGCGCACCATCCAGTTGTTCCCGAGCAGGCCGTCGATCAGTGCCTCGACCGCGCGCACGTCACCGATTTTTTTGAGTACCCGAGCGACATCCTCCCTGAGCGTGCCGTCAGAGAGGACCTCCACAAGACCGGGGACCGCCCGAGGATCTCCGATCCGCTCCAACGCCCAGACGGCCGCGGTCCGAACGGCGCCGTCTCGATCCTTCAGCGCCTTGACCAGCGGCTCGACCGCACGCGGATCTTTGAGCTTCCCGAGCCCCGAGGCGGCTTGCTCCCGCACAGCCCACTCATCATCATCCAAGGCCTCGATGAGCGGCTCGACCGTGGCCGGGCCGATCCTGATGATCGCGCTGGTCGCCGCTTCCCGGATCACTATGTCTTCATCAGCCAGCAAGCCGATCAGCCGCGGCAGCGCTCCCAGGCCCATCTGCCCAAGACTGGCGACGGCATGATCCCGCAAGGCTTCATTGTCATCCCGCAAGGCGGCAAGCAATTGTTCCACCCGCTCAGTCTGCCGGTCAGCCTCACTCATCGTCGTCCTGTCCTTCCTGTCCGGCACCCTCGGTTGCCTGCGCAGTCGCTGCCAGCTTATCCACGATCATCCCCGCATTGTAGGAGACCAACCCATCGCGGTCGGTCTTCAGCCGCTCAAAGAGTTCCAGATGTGGACGTAGCACCTCCACATCTTTGACCTTCGCCAGCGCCTCCATGGCCAAGGTGCGGAGCGGCCGGATCGGGATCGCCTCCACCAACAGCTCCACGGGACGAGCATCGCCGATCAGGCCCAAGGCTTTGATGGCCAGCTCCTTGACTCCGGTGTCCTTATCAACACGAAGCCGTTCAATGAGGGGCTCTACCGCTCGAACATCCCCGATCTTCCCGAGCAAATCCGCCGCAGCTTCACGCACGAGCCAGTCGTCGTCCCCCAAGTACTCGATCAGGATTTCGACGCTCGGACGACCGATCCCCAGCAGCTCGATGACGATGGCCATGCGCGCTTCCTCACGTTCACTGGACTCTTCGATGTTACGGAGCGCATCGAAGGCCTGGTCGATTCGCTCGCGGATGGCGCTGAGCTTCTTCAGCGTACCAGCCGCAATGTCCTGAACGACGGGATCCCCCAGCGCATCCACCAGCGCGTCGGCCGAGCGAGGGTCCAGGAGGTGTTCCAAGATCGTCGCCGCGGTCAACCGAGCCTCCGCATCAGAATGCTGAAGCATGGCGGTCAACGGCCCGATGGCGTTGGGGATGACCCCAAGGAGCGCGATCACCTGCCTCCGCTGTCCTTCCTCCTTCAGATCTTGAAGAGCTTGGACCAGTGCTGAGGCTGCCGCTGTATCGAGAACGCCGGCCATCTGTTCCAAGGCAATGGCCCCGGCCTTGCGGGGTCCTTCATCCTCGTCCCTGAGCAGGTGCACCAAGGAGACACCGCCTTTGGGGTCCTT
>JAHWYE010000290.1 GCA_020028195.1 Nitrospirota bacterium | reverse complement strand
TATCAGTGGGGTGTTCCTCGTGGTGGTCGGTGTCATGATCTACGCTAACTCGCTCACCTTGATCACGAGCCTCCTTGAGCGGTACGGCATCGGCTGGTACGTCGGCCAATAGAAAGCCGTGAAGCGCACCTCGTGAAGCGTGAAACGTCTCGGGTGTTAAGTCCGTTCAGTCGGTTGAGTCCGTCAACGGACAAACGGAGCACGGACCAAACGGATCCAACGGCTCTCACGAAAGACGAGAAACGTAAAGAATGAATAGCGAAGCGACACTGCCTGACGTCAAAACGTACGACGTGCTCGTCGTAGGCATGGGACCGGCCGGTGCGACCGCTGCCTACGAGCTCAGCCGCGCCGGCATGGCCGTGCTGGGTTTGGACAAGCAAGCCCATCCACGGTACAAAGTGTGCGGCGGCGGGCTCTCGGTTCGCATCGACAAGATCCTGGAATCAGATTTTAAGGCGGTCATCGAGCATACGATCTACGGAGTTCAGTTCACCTATCGTGGTGAGGAACCCTGCCTCATTGAGTCTCCACAGCCAATCGCCTACATGGTGATGCGGGACCGGTTCGATCATCACCTTGTCGAAAAAGCGCGTCGGGCCGGTACCGAGGTCCACGAAGACGAACGAGCGACGGATTTTCACGAGCTTCAGGATTGGGTCGAGGTCATCACCGACAAGGGACGATACCGGGCAAAGGTCCTGATCGGCGCGGACGGAGCGAACAGCATCGTCGCGCAGCGCCTCTTTCCTGACCGCCATCTGCGCAGGATGCCGACCTTGGAAAGCGAGATCGGGATCGGCCAGACGCCCGTCTATCCGGGCGAGGGGAAAGTGCTCATTGATCTTGGCGCGACGGAAAGTGGCTATGCCTGGATTTTTCCCAAGAAAGAACGGCTCTCCATCGGTGTCGCGGAGTTCCGCGGGCGGACGGCCAGCCCGAAGGGTATCTTCGAGCGATTCGTCCGCGATGAGAAAGGACTGGCCACCCTGACGGTGCCGCAGCCCTGTGGTCATCCGCTGCCCCTGTATAGCTCGCGAGGGGGTGCTCTGGGTATGGCTGCGCCGACCGCCCTTGTCCGACATCGGGCCTTGTTGGTCGGCGACGCGGGCCATCTCGTCGACCCCCTCTTCGGGGAAGGGATCTATTATGCGGTTCTATCCGGCCAGATGGCGGCGGCCAGCGTGCTGGGGAGTTTCCGCGATCTGAAGCGGTCTCTGCTCGACTATGAGCTCGCGGTGAGTCGCGAAATCTACCCCGAGTTTCGGATTGCGTCCCGGCTCGCCAGGATCGTCTACACGGTACCTCGTCTCTGTCACCGCCTCATGCACCGTTACCAGGAGGTCATCGGGCTGTATTACGATGTCCTCCAGGGACGGGAAACCTATCAGACTTTTTTTCTCAAAGCCAAAGGGCTTGTCAAGGCGTCACTCCGCGAGCTCCTGCGCGAAGCCCTTCCGTTCACCCCAAAAGTGAAGGACTGAGGACTCAGGACTGAGTGCTGAGAAAAATTCGCCGGGATCGAGGGGTGGTTCACCTCAGTCCTCGGACCTCAGTCCTCAGCACTGTCTGTGGATCAGCACCAGGCGCCGAGACGGCAGAGCGTGGCTTGGGGAGTCAGTGTGCTGGGCGAGGCAGGGGATACCTTGGGGGAAGTGGACAAGGGGGCGCTGACCGGGGTTAAGTCGGTCCCCGAAGCCGGTATAGGTTGAACTGCTGCTTGCGATGAGGAGCCATTCGATCCAGGGAGACCGTTGGCATGAGCGCCGTTCTGCGCGGCCGAGACACCATTAGATGAATCTCCGCACCAGGCGCCGAGAGGGCAGAGGGTGGCTTGGGGAGCAAGAGCATTGGATGGCGCAGTGGAGGCCTTGGGAGAGGTGGGCACCGCGTGGCTGACCGGCGTCAAGGAGGCGACCGGAGTCGGTGCCGGTTGAGCGGCTACTTTCGATGAGGAGCCGTTCAAGCTTGGGAGGTTGTTGGCCACGACGCCCTTCTGCGTCGAGGAGACGCCATTCGCTGAGACTCCGGCCAGCGCGACCGCCGTGGCTTTTTGTTCCGACTGGAGCTTGGCGAGCAGACGCTGACCTTCCGACTGGTGTTTGTTCCCGGGGTACCGTTGGGCGAGCAGGATGAGCTTCTCTTGCGCCCAGTCGTCTGCGCCGATTTCGTGATAGGAGAGGGCGAGGTAGTACATCGCGTCCGGGGCCACCTCCATGTCGGGGTACTCTTTCAGAATCGCCTCAAACCGGTGAGCCGCCGCAAGGTAGGCTTCACGCCGGTAGTAAAACTGCCCGATAAAGAAGTGGACCTGAGCAATCCAGTCGTGGGCCACGCGAATTCTCTCCACGGCCTCAGCATCGTACCGGCTGCCTGGATAATCCTTCCGCAGTTTTTCGAAGGCCTCAAGCGCCTTATAGACCGGCTCGGCATCACGGTCGATCGTTTTCGCGATTTTAAAGTGGCTTTCGCCGAGCTTGTACTGCGCGTAGGGAGCCAGCGTGTGGATACGATGCAGGTCCAGGAAATGCTGGTACTCGATGATCGCTTCGGGATAATCCCCCTTTTCGAAAAAGGCTTCAGCCCGTTTCATGATGACGTTGGGGTCGTAATTCTTTTCAACCGTATCGCCGATGAAGATCTGCTCGTCCGTTCCGCTCAGGGCCTGCGAACCGGTCGAAGTCTTCTTCGGGGTGTTCGAACACCCGGTGGGGACGATGATCGCGGCGAGTAACAGCAGAAGCGTCGGAAACGTAAGGGTTCTCTTCATGCAACCTGTCCAGGCATACGGTAAGTTGCAAGAGGCAAAATTTTGTTTATCTTAACAAATCCAGTTTTGAAATGCAACCACGATTGACGCCTGTTAGCCGGCACCCTATAATCCCCGCCAGTGCCTGCCACATGCGGCAGGAAGCGTCGCGTGGCCCGACCCGGGGAGCGCAGCAGGGAACATCATGTGGCGGAGCAGGATTATTGGGACCGGTTCGTATCTTCCCGTGCGGGTGGTCAGCAATGGCGATCTTAGTCCATGGGTCCGTCTGGATTCGGATGCGATCTACCGGCGCACCGGAATCCGATCCCGTCACTGGGTCACTGATGAACAAGCCAGTTCCGATCTGGCCGAACAGGCCGCTCGTCGCGCCTGTGAAGCTGGAGAGTGCGCTCCTTCCTCGGTGGAGGCCATCCTGGTCTCGACCACCTCGCCGGATATGCCATTCCCTTCCACTGCGAGCCTTCTGCAACGGAGCCTGGGGGTGAAGGGGTCCGCCGCCTTTGAT
>JAHWYE010000289.1 GCA_020028195.1 Nitrospirota bacterium | reverse complement strand
TGCGCCAGCGTGCCGATGATCTCACGTTCGGCCCGCTCAGCATCTTCTGACAGTCGCTGGAGCAGCGGCGACGAGAGCCGGATCAGTCGTCGCCCGTAGCTCGAATCGGCACCGTCACCCACCCGTGCCCTCGGTCCGACTCGACTGACAAACATCCCGGCGGAAGAGGTCAGGCGAGAGCTCCAGACGATCTCAATGGACGAGAGCGCGCCCCGAAAGTACCTGCCATTCAGCTCCCTCCACAAGGCTTGCAACTGTTCGACTGAGGGTAGGGCAGGCGAAGGCCGCGCCATGGTGGCCTCATGAAACCAGATTCGCTGACGGAGTGCAATGTCGAGGGAACGTCCAAGAGAGGCACGATCGGTGGGGTGATGCAGGAGGCGAGACGCGCGGACGTCAGCGACCCAACTCTTCCATCACCGCCGCGGCTAGCAGCGGCACCATGATTTCATGGTGGCCGATGAGCGAATAGCCACGACCGCCTTTCTGGGTAGGACGCTTGACCACGTTTGTCGTCGGGCGGTAGTGAGGCAAGAAGTCCATGTTCACGGTCGTAATGTCGGTCAGCGGGTGCCCCAAGTTGCGGCCCAGGGTAACGGTCTTAAGGAACACCTCCGGCAGGATCACCGCGGAGCCCAGGTTGAGATACACGCCGCCTTCCATCCCGGCCACGACAGCCGCCAGCCTTCTGAAGTCGAGCAGGGAGGCAGCGCCGATGGCGGCTCCGTCGGCCGAGGGATGCATGTGGATGATGTCAGTTCCGAGCGCCACGTGGACCGTGATTGGAATCCCGAGCCTGGCGCCGGTGGCCAGCAGGCTGATTGTGCGATGGGGGAACTGTCCCTTGTAGCGGTTGATGTAATGGCCAATCGCCTCACCGATGCCTTGTCCCTCTTTAGCCCCTCGCGCGATCGCCTCGTTCAGCATGCGGCCGGTTTCCTCTGCCATTCCGAAGCGACCGGAGTCGATCTCTGCCTCCACGTCTTCTGAGGTGTGTCCCATCAGAGCCAGCTCGAAATCATGAATGATCACCGCGCCGTTCATCGCGACCGCCGTCACGATCCCCCGTTCCATCAGGTCCACCAGGATCGGGTTTAAGCCGACTTTCGTCGGGTGCGCACCCATCCCGACGATGACCGGGCGACCCTTGCGGTGGGCTCGGACGATGGCCTGCACGACGGCGCGCAGCGTCTTGACCGCCAGGATGTCGGGGAGGGTCTCGAGGAACTTTTTGAACGGCCCGCCGCGCTGCCAGGGCAAAGAGAAGTCGGCCAGCCGTACCTTGCTCTGTCGGCGGCTCAGCGGATAGGTCTTCAGCTTGGACAGGTCAATCGGCTTGAGCGGTGCGCGGGGCGAGACCGGCGCTCGGACCCTATCGGGAGGTTTTCGCAAATACGTCTTCCTCGATCAATTCGCACAGGACATGCCCGAGCGTGATGTGGGTTTCCTGGATGCGGGCGGTCACGGTGGACGGCACGATGAAACAATGATCCACGAGGCTCGTCAGCTTGCCGCCTTTCCCGCCCGTCCAGCCGACCGTAATCAGGCCGATCGCTCGCGCGGCTTCCGCCCCTTTCAACACGTTAGGGGAGTTGCCGCTGGTGCTGATCGCAATGGCGATGTCACCTTTCTGGCCGTGCGCCCGAACTTGCCGGGAGAAAATCTCGGCATAGTCATAATCGTTGGCGATACAGGTGAGCGCCGCCATGTCGGCGCCCAACGCGATGGCAGGCAGGGGCGAACGGTCGCGATGGTAGCGGCCCACGAATTCAGCCGCGATATGGGACGCGTCGGTTGAGCTCCCGCCGTTGCCGAACAGCAGGACTTTATGCCCCTCTCGGAAGGCCCGCGCGATGAGGCGCGCCACCTCGACGATACGATCAGCATGCTCCCGGACGAACCGCCGCTTGACCTCGGCGCTGTCATCGAAAGCCTTGACAACACGCTCCTTCATGAGCCGCGATTCTAGGCTACCATCCGCCCTCTGTCAAACCTGGCGTGATGTTGATCGAGTCTGGTCGGGGTGTTATAGTCCGCCGCCATGAGTATCGAAAGTCCTGTCAAGGCGTTGCTGATCGCCGTGTCTGACGATGCGCCGGCGGCGGTCTTTTCGATCAACCGACTGAAGCCGGAGCTCCTGTGTTTTTTCGTCCCTGAGTCTGCCAAAAGTCTCGTCGAAACGTCCGTGCAACCGCAGATCACCCAGATGCCGCGCCGTTGGGACTGGGTGGTGACGCCGGATGCCCACCGCTTCATGACCTGCTACCAAGTTCTGTCTCGGACGCTTCCAGACCTGTTGCGGACCTGGGACGTGAATCCCGGTGAATTGGTCGTGGACCTGACCGGCACCACACCTGCCATGGCTGCCGCGTTATCTCTCGCGAGCATCGCGTCAACATCACGCGCGGTTGCACTGGCGGATGTGAATATC
This sequence comes from Nitrospirota bacterium, assembly GCA_020028195.1. Taxonomy (GTDB): domain Bacteria; phylum Nitrospirota; class Nitrospiria; order Nitrospirales; family Nitrospiraceae; genus NS-7. Next base: position 3,242 of record JAHWYE010000289.1, on the reverse strand, counting down.
GTCAGTCCAGCCGATGGTGAAGCGGTGACAGTGGAGGGTCGTCAGCGGGTCTGGATGCAAGGGAATCCGTGGGATGAAGCAGCCGGCCTGTCTCGTCGCGAGGGGTGCGATCTGTATAACAGAGGCGCGTTTGCACCGGCCTCGTCGTTGTTCCGTCAGATCGAGTCTCGTGTGAGCGGCGGGCAGAAACCGCTCTATCGGGCGCTGGCGGATCTGGCGGAGGGATATGGCTTATGGGAGCGGTTTCAGTACCGCCAGGCCTGGGACAAGCTGAAGACGTCCCTCAAGGCGCTCGACATGGCGTCAGTCTGGGGAGGTCCGGCTGGGCTTAAGGGACTGTTGCCCTCGATCAAAGCCAACGCCGGGTTTCTTGAAAAATTGGTGCTGGACCCCCTAGAGGTCAAAGAGGCCGTCGCCTATGACTTGCTCGCGCACGCGCGTCGCCGCGCCGACATGGACCATAATGCCGAAGCTGCGATGGATACGCTGTTGCGTGCGCTGGAAGCCTTTGCGCAGTGGCAATTGTTCAAGCAATACAAGATCAAGACCTGGGATGTGCAGCCGGAACAGTTGCCGGAGGCGTTACGCGAACCCTGTCGGACCTGTTACCTGGATGATGTGGATGGGAAATACAAGCTGCCGCTCCAGAGCCAGTTCCGCGCTCTTGCTGGGCTGGGCGATCAGATGGGCCAGGCCTTTTTAGCCCAGTGGCCGAAGATGAAGCCGCTATTGGACGCAGCTAACCAGGCGGTGCTGGGGCGGGGCATGGGTTCGAGCCGGTGAAAGCGGAACGGTTCCAGCAACTCTATGAGATCGTCATCAAGTTGACCGGCGTAAGCGAGACCTCGCTGCCGAGATTTCCGACCCTAAGCCTCTAAGGCGAAGACGATGGAAGTTCGAATTTATTATGAAGACACCGACTGCGGCGGGGTGGTGTACTATGCGAACTACCTGAAGTATTTCGAGCGGGCCCGCACACATTACCTGGAAGAGCGTGGCCTCTCGGTCGTGGGCTTGTTGAAGGAAGGGACCCAATTCTTGGTCGTGCACGCCGAAGTGGACTACCGTTCGCCGGCGCGCTATGGAGAGACGCTCGCCGTGGAGACCACCGTAGCACAGATCGGCCGAACATCGGTCACCTTTGCCCATGTGATACGGGAACGGGCCAGCCAGCGTGTCGTCGTGGAGGGATCGGCAAAGCTGGTGACCGTGGATCTGCAGGGCAAGGTCAAGCGTTTGGAGAAATCACTGGTGGATGCGCTGCAATCCCCGCTGCGAGGGACGCGTTAATGGACAAGCTGGGCACCTGGTTGGCCATTGCGGCGGTGGGAATCGGTTTCATCATCCTGGTCTGGCTGCTCTTTGCCGAGCAACCGCAGAAAGAGAAGAAGGATAAAAAGAAGTGAAGCGCCCGTTACTCTCGCTTGACGTAGCGTTCGGCGGCCGCCAGCCGGGCGAACTGCCGCTTCATCGCGTTGACCTGCGCGAGGTAGTCGCTGACGTCGTGGTCGCCGCACCGCTGGCGGGCGGTCAGCCGGAAGCCACGCCTTGCATAGGCGTCGCCCACCCCGGCTCCGCATAGGTGGATCACTGCGGCCAGATCCTGCTTCTGCCGGAGCGTGGCAGCGGCGATCCGCTGGCGCCCCACCACCCTCGCGACGTCGCGATCCAGCAGGGCCGCTGTCAGCTCGATGGCGTGGCTGGGCACGACGCGAGTGTAGAGGCTGTTGAACCAGCACGATCTCTCGTCGTGCCAGGGGCCATCCTCAACCACCACGTGGTCGTGGATGCAGTAACGCTTCGCCTCGCGAAACGTCGCGTCGGTGATCTGGTACATGCCGACCGCGCTCGACGCAGGTTGGTACAGCTCGAAGGGATTCCACGTCAGACGCCACTGCCAGTACGTCCGCGCCACGGGGTTGCCACCACCTTCGACCTGGGCGAGCGCGGCCAGAAGCTCGGGTGTGATGACCGCGGTCGAATGCTTTTTGAAGAGCGGCCCGTACTTCTGCCACGTCTCGGGCGGGGTCTTGACGAGCGCGTCGCTTACCGGAAAGAAGACCTCGGACGGCTTGTTGATCGCCTGGTACACCCAGTTAACCGCAGACCAAGCCACCAGGATGACGGCCGCACCGACGAGGACCCGGACCGCCGGTGGTGAGGCTAGCAGCGCGGTCAGCATCGCCCGGAGCACACGCCAGCGCGACCGCGCGAGACGCCGGACGGCCGCGATCCGGACCCGATGCACGCGCGTCCTTCGGCGAGCGGCTCTGGCGGCGTGTGAACGTGACAAGGAGGCCATGAGACTATTATGCCTCACCAAACGCCGGGGGAAATAGGAAATAGAATAGGAATGGAGAGCAGCGTGCAATTTTGGAGGGGAGGGGCACCCCTTTTGAGCGTCTGAGAATGAAATAATACTCTGGCCCCAGTTTCCTGACCCCAATTTCCGTACCGATGCAAGGCCTCTTACGTGCTGAGTAATATGTACGCGTCTCCGATGAAGACGTTTCCAATACCAGTGTTGCTGAGACGAACTGGCGCCTGGGGAAGCTTCAGATGGATGGCTTTGCTAATCGAGCTGACAATCTGATCTGACGGACTACGGACATCTATCTGCCGTAAGGAGAGTCCTCTTATATAATTGGTTTCGAGTGCTTTTGCGATGACATCGTAGGCCTGGTTGATTTCATTTGTGTCTGCTTGCGGCATTGCCAAAACCAACTTCCATTCCCCCTGATCGCCCAAATAGAGCCAGAAGGCGGTGCGGACTTGAACCTGCCATCGGTCGAGCACTTCGAGCAGCTTTCGGGCAACCTGTTTATCCTTCTCCACCAATTCTGTTGTAGCCATTAGAAAACTCCGTAAACTGGACCATCAATTGCAGCTAAGAGTTCGACAGCTTCATGAGTAGGTATGAGCCTGTACCAATAAGAAATCAACCGCCTTATTTGCGACTTTCAGGCCATGACTTTGAAGCATCATAGGTGTATGCTGCTCCATACAGACCCTACGAATCCGACTTGTGAGGGATTCTTAAGTCCCTGATTCGTCTAGCGGCTCCTCAAATGTCCGGCGGGCACGGGCATTGCTCAGTAGAGTAGATTTGGCGCCGGACCGGATCTCCCGGCGAACGCTATGGCCTGGGGACCTACGTCAGGAGGAAATCTCTATGTGGGAGCATCATAATACGAAGAGAGACACCACCACCGACGGCTCGGAAAACATCGCATACATTGGAA
>JAHWYE010000288.1 GCA_020028195.1 Nitrospirota bacterium | reverse complement strand
CATTGTGGCCGGTTCCGTTCACGATCCGGGACGGGGCGGGATTCATCGTGGATCTCGCGCTGGACCCCTTTAACTGGCTCGTCCTACCTTTTTTTCCGATTGAAGGCGCCCCGATCCTGGTTGAGAACGTAGACACCGCTTTCTATGCGAACCTAGCGACACGCGCCTTCTACATCCTGAACGAAAGGTCGTTAAGCCTTGAGACCTTCGAGGGCGTGGAGGAGGCGACCTTGGATCTTTACAGCGCTGTCCGCAACGCATACTTACAGAGGCGAGCTAGAGCGATTCAGGAGTAAACGTAAGGTGTAACGGGTGAGCCGTGAGGGGTACGGGGAAAAACTGTAAGGAGCGAGGGGGGAGGCCTGGGCAGGAAGCAGACGCGAAACGTCGTGGATCGCGGCGTATTTGACGCCTCAGCCCTCACGCCTCACGAGATGAGGCCCAACTCGCGCCCCACTTTTGCGAAGGCGCTGACGGCTTGCTCGAGCTGCTCGCGCCTGTGCGCAGCCGACATCTGCACGCGAATCCGAGCCTGTCCTTTGGGTACGACTGGATAACTGAAGCCGATCACGTAGATCCCTTCCTCAAGTAACCGATCAGCCATTCGAGTCGCCAGCGTGGCTTCGCCCAGCATGACCGGAATGATGGGATGATCGCCAGGCACAATCGTGAACCCCAGCGCGGCCAGTTGCGACCGGACGAACGCCACATTCTCGCGTAGCGTCGTTCGCAAAGCCTCACCCTGTGCCGCCAGTTTCAGCGCCTGGAGGGCGGCGGCCGTGATCGCCGGTGGCAGCGAGTTTGAGAAGAGGTAAGGGCGAGATCTCTGTCGCAGCAGCTCTATGATTTCAGCCCGGCCTGAGGTAAACCCGCCTGAGGCACCGCCCAGCGATTTCCCCAAGGTGCTCGTGATCAGATCGACCCGATCCCCGACCCCCCAATGGTCCGGCGTGCCACGCCCCCCTTTGCCGAGCACCCCGGTCGCGTGGCTGTCGTCCACCACAATCGCCGCATCGTAGCCTTCGCCTAACTCAGCAATCGCATCGAGCTTGGCCAAGTCCCCATCCATCGAGAAGACGCCATCGGTCGCAATCAACCTCAGCCGGCAGCCGGCCGCCTGCTTTAGCGCAGTCTCCAGTTCCGCCATGTCGGAATGAGCGTATCGGAATCGCTTGGCTTTGCAGAGGCGGATACCGTCGATCAGGCTGGCATGGTTCAAGGCGTCGCTGATGACCGCGTCGCGCTCGTCGAGTAACGTTTCGAAGAGGCCGGTATTGGCGTCAAAGCAGGAGCTGTACAGGATGGTGTCGCCGGTGCCCAGGAATGTGGTCAGGGCCTGTTCCAGGCGCTTGTGGAGGTCCTGCGTGCCGCAGATGAAGCGCACGGAGGCCATCCCATACCCATACTGCCGTAGCCCGTCCGCCGCGGCCCGCAGCACGTCGGGATGATTCGCCAGTCCGAGGTAATTGTTGGCGCAGAGATTAAGAACCTCGCCCTGCCCTTGCCTCTGCGCGACCCGAATTTCAGCCCCCTGCGGTCCCAGCAACTGCCGCTCGGTCTTATACAAGCCTGCGGATCGAATCTCAGCAAGTTGCTCGGTGATGATTTTCTTGAAGGAACGGTAGGCCAATGAATGCCCTCGTTAGGCGTTAGGCGTGAGAGCGGTGAAGAGATCTTTCCGATCGCCTCACACCTCACGCCTCACGTTTCACGGGATTAAGACCACCTTGCCGCACTGTCCCGACTTGATGAGCTCAAACCCTCGCGCGAACTCGGCCATCGGACAGATATGTGTGACGACCGGCCTGATGTCCAGGCCGGCCTTGAACAGCCCCGCCAGACGGTACCAGGTGTCGAAGAGCCGGCGGCCAGTCACGCCGTAGACGCGAATGCCTTTAAAGATGATCTCGTTCGGGAGATCGAAGCAGACCTGTCCGGTCGTGATCCCGAACAGGGTAACCCGCCCGCCGTTCTTGACGGACCGGAAGGCCTGGTGAAGGGCTGCAGGATCGCCGGACATCTCCAGCGCAGCATCCACGCCCTCCCCTTCGGTGATGTCGAGGAGGGTCGCCATCATCGCTTCAGGCGAGTCCGTCTTCGCGTTCAAGGTGTGATCCACACCAAGCTGTTTGGCCAGGCCGAGGCGGTAGTCGCTCATGTCGGAGGCGATGATCACGGCAGCGCCGGCCACGCGCGCGACGGCTGCGGCGAACAGACCGGTCGGCCCGCACCCGGTGATCAACACGGTCTGTCCACTGAGATCCTCGACCAGCGCCGCGTGCACCGCGTTGCCCAGCGGTTCCTGGACGCAAGCCAATTCCGGTGGAATCTCGCGTGAGGTCTTCCACAGCACCCGCTCCGGTAGCACGACATATTCGGCGAAGGAGCCGTCCACGTCAATGCCCAGAATGCGGTAGTTCTTGCAGACATGCGCCTGGCCGGTCCGGCATTGGAAGCAGAAGCCGCAAGTGAGATGCGATTCCGCCGCCACATAATCTCCAACTGCTACGGACGAGACTCCCGCCCCCACCTCCGCTACTTCGCCGCACATCTCGTGTCCGATGATCCGGGGCGGGTGGATCCGGCTGCTCGCCCATTCGTCCCAGTTATAGATATGGGCATCCGTGCCGCAGAGCGAGGTGGCCTTGACGCGGACCACCACTTCCGAGGGACCGGGCCTGGGGTCAGGCCTGTCACTCAGGGTGAGCCCGGGCTCCGGGGCAGTTTTAACGAGCGCCTTCATATGTTCAATTATACATAAGCCGCCTCAAAGACCAAATGATGTCCACAACAAAAGGGTTGCGCCACGTTCGGTCCGTAGGTAGGATGCGCTCATGTCCGGGTCCGGACGCCGCGCTCTCTCCAGAGGCCGAGTTCTTTTGGGCGGCCTCTGCTCGGCCTTCCTCATCGCCGGCTCAGCCTCGGCCGCGACTTCTATCCAGGAACAGGCCCAGAAACGATCGGTCGACTTCGAGCTTGAGGACACAGAGGGGACTGGCGTACTGCCTCTCGGCAAAGCCCTGGCCTTGTCCGTCCAATTGAACGGCGTGCCGGCCGGCGACGATCCCGTGGTGGCGGTCTTCGAGGGATCGTCATTCGCGCGCCGGTTGGTTCCTCTGACGCCTGACCCGGATTCCGACTCGCTTCGCGCGTCCGTTACGCTAGAGCCCTATCCCTTGGGTCCTACTTCCGTGCAGCCGAAATACCTGCGTATCCACGTGGTCTTTGCGCGGCTGCGCGAGATGAAACTGGATCGGTTCTTGACCCGCACCCTCTACGTCACGACC
>JAHWYE010000061.1 GCA_020028195.1 Nitrospirota bacterium | reverse complement strand
CACGCGATACGGCAGTCCCAATCCCTGCAACACCGCCTCAGCCGCTCCAGTCAGCCTCTCGAGCTCCTCATAGGACTCTTCAGGTCTGGCAAAGGCCACCAGTTCCACCTTATTGAATTGATGCAGGCGAATCAATCCACGTGTGTCTTTGCCATAGGAACCGGCTTCCCGCCGGAAGCAAGGCGTGTAGGCGGTGTACCGGATCGGCAACCTGCCATCCGACAGAATTTCCTCACGATGGAGGTTCGTCAGCGGAACCTCAGCGGTCGGGATCAGGAAGTACTCGTCGTCCCGAAGCCGGAATAGATCCTCTTCAAACCTTGGGAGCTGCCCGGTTCCCGTCATGGCCGCGCGATTCACCATGAAGGGAAGCACCACTTCCTCGTACCCATGGCGAGCCGTGTGTAGATCCAGCATGTAATTGATGAGTGCGCGCTCCAGCTTGGCGCCCAGCCCCGTTAAGACCGCAAAGCGAGCGCCCACCATCTTGGCCGCTCGCTCGAAGTCCAGAATGCCAAGCGTTTCTCCGATCTCCCAATGGGGTTTGGGAGTGAAGGCAAACTTCTGAGGAGTCCCCCAACGTCGCACTTCTTGATTGCCGGTCGGGTCATTCCCAATGGGGACGGAAGAATGCGGAAGGTTGGGAATGCGCAGCGCCAACTCGGTGACACGCTCTTCGACGGCGCGCAAACTTTCTTCTACGTCTTTGATCCGATCGCCCAACGTCTTCATCTCTGCCATCGCCCTCTCCGCCGCCTGTTTTTCTCGTTTGAGCCGTCCGACCTCGTCCGACCCTTTCTTCAGCTGGTGGCGGAGTTGCTCCACTTGGGTCATCAAGCCGTGCCGTTCCTGGATCAGCTTGCGTAAGTCCTCCCAGGCCACGTCCGACGCACGCGCCCCCAGTTGCGTCCGAATAGCGTCCAGGTCCTCTCTGAGCAGACGAAGATCGTACATCGTGATGCCATCCAACCAATGAACCGGCGTGGAATCTAGCACCTCCCTAGGAAGGCGTCAATCGTCAATGGTCAACATTCATTCGTTAAGGAACCGATCGACTTATGACCAGCGATGGATGATCTCCCTTACTTGACAAGGGGACTCGATGGGAGTGACGATACGATCCGTGCAAACGATCTCGAACCCGCCAAACCCGTTTGAATCCACCCACCGTGACTTGCTTGAACCTCCCTCTCACGTAGAACTTGAAGTCTTTGAGGATATACCCCGGGAGATTCTCAGCCGTAATGAAAGCCCGGACCTGCCGTTTCGCTGGAGCCTGAACCCCTACCGCGGCTGTTTCCATGCCTGCGCCTATTGCTATGCCCGGCCGACTCATGAGTATTTGGGGTTCGGCGCCGGTACCGACTTTGACTCAAAGATCGTGTTGAAACGCAATGCCGCCTCGCTGCTGCGGGAAGCCTTCCTGAAAGCCTCGTGGCATGGTGAGTTGATCGTGTTCTCCGGAAACACGGATTGTTATCAGCCTCTGGAGGCGACCTATGGACTGACGCGCGCATGCCTGGAAGTCTGCGCCGAATTCAGGAATCCGGTCGGGATCATCACCAAAGCCGCCCTGATCACACGGGATATCGAGTTGCTCCGGCGGCTTCATGACGAAGCGTGGGTGCAGGTCTATTTCAGTATTCCGTTCGCAGACAACGAAACCGCCCGCAAGGTGGAACCTCAAGCCCCTTCGATCACCAAGCGACTGGAAGCCATGGCGGCGCTGTCGAAGGCCGGCATTCAGACAGCGATCTCCATTGCCCCGATTATTCCCGGGCTCAACGAGGACGATATCCCGGAACTCTTGTCCCGCGCGCGACAATCCGGAGCCACCGACGCGACCTTTGTCCTGCTGCGCCTGTCCGGCAACGTCGAGCCTGTCTTCCTGGAGCGGATGGCCGCTGCCTTCCCGGACCGCATCAAGAAGATCACGAACCGGATCCGGGAAGTGCGCGGCGGCAAGCTTTCCGAAGGCGATTTCTTCAAGCGTCACCAGGGCGGAGGAACCTACTGGCAGATGATCGAGCAGCTTTTCGAGATGGGCCGGCGAAAATCCGGCTTTCCCGCGGAAGAAACCCGTCCCATTCCGAACACCTTCCGCCGACCCGGTCTTGAGCAAACCAAGCTGTTCTAGGACACAGTTTATGAAGCACAATCCCGGCTTTCTCAAGCTTGTCGAACAGGTGAAACAGCGAATCAAGGAATGCTCCATTGCCGAAGTCAAGGCTAAGCTGGACCGGGGCGAGCCATTTCATTTCATTGACGTGCGCGAGGACCATGAGTTCGCCAAGGACCATGCGAGGGGAGCCAGGCATCTCGGACGAGGCATCCTGGAACGGGATATTGAAACAGTGATTCCAGACAAACAGGCAGAGATCATCCTTTATTGCGGCGGCGGATTCCGCTCAGCCCTGGCAACCGACAGTCTCCAGCAGATGGGATATTCCAACGTCCGGTCAATGGAGGGCGGCATCAGGGCCTGGCGTGAGGCAGGCTATCCGCTCGAGCAGGGGAGCGGCTCGTAAGGCGGTGGCGGTCTCACGACGAGATTTGCTGAGCCGTCTTGGATTCGGACTCACGTTCCTGCCGGCGATCGCCATGGCCCCACGCTCGCTCATGGGAAGCCTGCTGTTTGAGCCGGATGGCGAACTGGTTCCCGCCAAGCCTCTCCCGCCCAATCCTTTCACCCGCGACGGGAAAGCGCTGGTGGCGATGGTGCACGGGCAGGACCCGGCGGCGATGCTCCGTGCCGGACTGGACATGATCGGAGGGATCGAGCGGCTAGAACTCAAGGGTAAGCGGGTCTTGATCAAACCCAACATCGTGAATGACCGGCCGCCTCCCACCACGACCAGTCCATCTGTGATTGCCGCAGTGGTGCGGGCCGTGCGGGAGGCAAAAGCGGCCGACGTGACCGTGGCCGATAGCTCCGGCATCATCCGGTTCCCCACCTCCGATAATCTTGTGACCACCGGCGTGCGGTCGGCTGCCGAAGCGGCAGGGGCACGTGTGTTGGCCCTGGAAGACGAGCCCTGGGTTCGGGTGGAACCGGCCGGCGCGAAATCACTGCCTCGTTTCCACATCTCGAAGCCGGTCTATGAAGCCGATGTGTTCATCAACCTCCCGGTGGTCAAAACACACCAGTTCGCGCATTACTCTTGCAGCCTGAAAAACCTGGTCGGGATCACACACCCCCGTTACCGCCCCTCGGTGACCTTTCTGACAGGTGATTGGCATGAACGGATCGCCGAGCTGAACCTCGCGGTCCATCCCCAGCTCACGATCGCCGACGCCACGACGGTCATGATCGCAGGCGGCCCCACGAGCGGGACCCCAGCGAAAGCTGACCTGCTCCTGCTCAGTGGAGACCGAGTGGCTCTGGACGCGGTCGGCGTGGCGCTGATCCGGTCGTTTGGCGCCTGGCCGAAAGTGCAGGGGATGAGTGTCTGGGACCAGCGTCAGATCAAGCGGGCAATCGAGCTGGGGTTAGGAGTAGGAAGACCGGAGCAACTTGAGTTGGTGAGTCAGTCGCTCGCCGGGTCCGATGCCGGATTCGAGAAGCTCGTGACCACAATCCGCCAGGACCTCACAAAGAGTTGACTGCGGTACGCGGCCTGCGAGTTATTTCGTTTCTTTCACATCCGTTGCGTCCTTGGCGCACCGGATTCCGATATAGACGCGTCTGTCCATGGGATCTTGCTTGTTGCGGTTACTGGAGCGCACAGTGACCGGAATGCTCTGCCAGGAACCACCGCGAATCACCCGTTCTTTTCCACTGGATGGGGATGGGCCAGGTGGATTTTTGGAAGGACTGTTCTTGTAATAGTTTTCGTCGTACCAGTCCTGGACCCACTCCCAGACGTTACCTGCCATCTCATAGGCGCCATAGGGACTCCGTCCGTAATCGTATTGGTCCTTCTTCGCCAGCGTTGCAGGGCCCTCCCAGAATGTCACGTTTTCAATACTATAGTTCGTTCGATTCCCGGTCACGGGCTCATTGCCCCAGGGATAGGTCCTGCCATCTGTTCCTCTGGCCGCCTTCTCCCACTCCGCCTCGGTCGGTAGGCGGCCACCGCTCCACTTGCAGAAGGCAACCGCATCGTCCCAGCTCACGTTGATCACCGGTAGTTCCCCAATCCCATCGAGCATCGTCTCCCCGCGCCAAAGGCTGTATTTGGGGTCTGGATTCTCCGGAGGCGGATAGAAAGCGGATTTGACAAAGGTGTGATACTGGCGGTTGGTGACTTCGTATTTACCGATGTAAAAGGCGTCAAGGAAGACTTTGTGCTTGGGAGCTTCATCCGGATCGGCTGGCGCGCCTTCCGCCCCCATCTCGAATTCTCCGGCTGGGACCAGCACCCAGTCGTTGGGCGTCTCGAGCGAGGCCTGAGTTTTGGCCAACAGGGCCAACATCTTGGCTCGTTCCGGATGCGCCTGCGGGGCCAACTTGAGCCACTTCATGATGGTGTCTTTCGCCGCAGGTAGCCCGAGTTCGGTTTCGCAGACCCCTTTGAGTCGAACCAAGGTCTCGTCGTTGGGCAACTCCTTCATCGCTTCCGTCACTTCCATGAGGCCGTTCCTGCACTGCCCTTGCTGCACCATGTTCGCGGCCAGCACCGCGCGATCCTGCGCGGACAATCCTGGGATCGCGTGGTATTCTTCAGCAACCGCGTCTCGTTCGGTGACGCCGGCGGTTCCTGCCACGATCAACATGACTATCCACCACAGACCTCTCCTTCCCTGCCGCATGCGTCCTCCTTGCCCTGACCTCCTGGCGCTCAGGTCTTTACCCTATTTGTTCTGGCGATCGAACTCTTTGATGACCGGCTCGGTGAGATCAACCCCGTCACGATTGTAAATGACGATTTTGAGCGTGGTATCGCTGCCCTTATCGACGACCAAGCTGAACCCGCCCTTCTCGGCAACCGCTTGAGTGGCGACCTGAATCTTTTTCATGTAGTCGTCAACCAGTTCTTTTTGTTTGGCGGCCAGCTCCTGGTTAAACTCCTGGGCGCGCTTCTGGTAGTCCTGAATCTTCGTTCGAAATTGACTCTGTTTCTCCCGTTTCTGAGTCTCGCTCATCCCGCTTTCTTGGTCTTTGAGCTGCTTTTCGAGCGCCTTCAGGTCTTCCTCGTCCTTGGCCAAGAGCCGTTGCCGGCTGCCGGCATATTCCTTCAACGCATCCAGCGCCCGCTTTCCAGCTTTCGACCGTTCCAGGACCGCTTGTGGATCCACCACGCCCATTTTGAAAGGGTCCGCCCCCCACCCGGACGATGCGGATAACACCATGATCCCGACGGCGACAACCCCCACCAGGGTCGGGATTGTCCCCCGCGCGTGCCTCCTTGCCATGTTGCTGCTCTCCTTTCTCGTTCGGTGCCGACCGGGCTTTCCCTGTGCCGGGCTTCAAAAGACAGGGGAGGATAGCTTCATCGGCCATCGGTGTCAAGCTCCTGGAGATCGTGTCGGCGTTCCTTGACAATCGACGAGGGAACACCGTATATCCCGCCGGACTCTTGGATGGCGCTATTGGTCGATCCCCGGCCAGGAAGATGAAGGAGACGAAGCCGTGACTTCGGAAGAGCAGCGGGCCCACCAGCAGTTTGTACACGCCCTGCAACATGAACCGATCCCGTGCAAGACGCCAGGGTGCCCAGGATCGGTCGAGGTCAGCGATGTCTCACAACTTCGCGACCGGATCAAGACGTTTGAGGTGCGATGCGAGCAATGCGGGCGTCAAGACCGCTTGACCGGTGTGGAGCAACCGACTCCTCACTGGGACGAAGCGTCGCTCCTCGTCATGGCCGATGAGCACTTGATGCACCAGCAACCAAGCTGTCCCTGTGACGGCACGCCGGTGGTGTTCACCTCATTGCCTAATCCGAGACGTCGAGCTCGATACAGGGTGTCCTGTTTCTATTGTGGCCGGCAGGCTGAGATGGATTGGCCGCCGGCGGAGTCGAGGCGGTGAGCCGAGAGGAAGGGCGTCAAGCCTACGAGAGGGTTAGACGAAGTACCGACTCGTATCAAAACGATGTTCGGCGCTATCCACCATCCGGACGATACTCCGCGTATATGCCCCTGCTGAATTTTTCTCCGTGAGATCCACTTCGGGACCGTCGATCGGCTTCCCATCGGCATCGGTGAGCACTTTCACCACTGGCCGCTCCGCGTTCTCCCGGTCCTGGGATGGCCGCAACGCGACCGCCAGCTCATTGGAGTCGAGCAGCATTAGACTGCCGATCGGCACGATGCCCACGCAGTTGACAAAGAGTTTCAAGAGCACCGGGTCAAACGACTGGGCGCTTTTGGCGAACATCATCTTCAGCACCTTTTCCGGGGACATCGGCTCGCGCCGGTAGACGCGTGAAGAGGTCATCGCGTCGTAACAATCAGCGATCATCAGAATTCGTCCAGTCAACGACTGTTTCCAGGGTACGGTGATCTTAGGATATCCGGAAAAATCGTAGTTCATGTGATGCTCGAACGCCGCCGACGCCATCCGACCCGGTAGGTTAGTGATCCCTCGAAGTTTGGTCAAGCTGATCACCCCTTCCGTCGGATGCATGCGCATTCTCGCCCATTCGTCCTCGGTGAACTCACCGGGCTTGTTCAGCACCTCCGCCGGGATCGACGATTTGCCCAGATCATGAAAGAGGGCCGCCAGCCCCAGGTCCGCGAGCTCCGCTTTCGGATACCCGACCCGATTACCCAGGGCAAGCGACAGGACGGCCACGTTCACGGAATGGTTATGCGTGTATTGGTCATGGCAGCGGAGCGTGGTGAGCCCGAGGAGGACCGCTTCGTCATCCATCATGAGGTCCACGATATTCTGAATAGCCTTCTTGGCCTGTTTGAAGCTGGGGGCCTGTCCATTGCGCACGGTCTGTACCATCTCGCCCACGGTCCCGGCTGCCTTGGCGTAGCCGCTCTTGGCCATGAGCTTCCCCTGCCTATTGGCCTTGCCGCCACCGCTCTTGACGCCAGCGCTCCTGTCGCCACCCCGCCTGATGGTGACGAACCTGGACTCTTCTAGGTCGATCCCCTGCACAGCCTGATCTTTCAGCCGCTGCACCAGATCGGCGATTGAATGGGCGGCGGGGTCCAGGGTGACGAACTGATACGCGAACTCACGAAGGTCCTTGGACTGTAGGGTCGAACCAAAGGAGAGGGCCCCGATCCTCCAGGCGTTGAGGCTGTCGATGACTCCAGTAAAGACGGCCATCTGCTGGGCGACCATTTTCAGGTGCATTTCGCCAAGGAACAAGAAATCGTTTTGGAGACGGAGGACCACGCCCTTGTCATGCGCAAGGGCTTTCACCAGCGTCAAGATGGCCTCAACCGGCTGATCCAGCGCCGTGTTGGTTCGGCCATGGATACGAGACGTCTTGAACAGGACGTTGAGCTGGGTGACCAGTTGGGTTCCCAGCGACACGAGATGCTGGTCGACGATGTCACTCGCCTCGGACCCCTTGGCGATCTTGGCGGTCAGAGATTTCTCGTGAGTCAGAATAGGCTGGCCGGCAAGTTCAGGCTCTTTGGCCTGGCCAGATTGCTTGGGCTTGCTCACCGGTGTAGCCATCACGCTAACCTTTCGCTCGTTTCTGTTTGGCCATCGAGGCTAACGCCGCCCCGCAGGCGTTACGGATCGCTTGATTCATGCGTTTCTGTCCAGCTTGAAGGGCCGCACTCGCCGCTGGCGTTCCAACCTTGCCCAGCGCTTCCGCGGCCAGGACGCCGATCGACTGTTTCTTCTTGCTGTCAGTCAACAA
>JAHWYE010000287.1 GCA_020028195.1 Nitrospirota bacterium | reverse complement strand
ATCATGGCGTTCACCGGCATCCAGACCGGCCCTCTCCAGTTGGAGTTGCCGCCGAACATCCCGGTGTTCGACTCCCCCGGCAGGTAGTCCACCCGGTACTCCTGGCCCCCTACGTGCAAGACATAGGGGGTCCGCTCGTGGAACTTGGAGAGCGAGCGGATGCCGCAGGGGCTCAGGAACTCGTTGTCGTCGAGCATCTTCGAGAGGATCCGGCGGAGCCGCTCCGGATTGAGCAGGGCAATAATCCCCCGCTGGGCTACCCCAAAATGCCCAGGGCCCGTGGGGTGAATGGATTTCAACAGTTGGGGCATCTGGCGCAGGCGTGCCTGATACGCGGCGGTTGTCCGCGGAATGTGCTCACGCTGCCACTTCTCGGTTACCGTGGTGGCGCACAAGGGCAGCAGCCCCACCATCGAGCGTACCTTGAGCCGCTTGGCGCTGCCGTCCGGAAGCCGCAGCAGGTCGTAGTAGAAGCCGTCCTCCTCGTCCCACATGCCCTCCGACCCTGGCTGGTTCATGGCCGCGGCAATATAGAGGAAGTGCTCGATGAACTTTGTGACCATGTCTTCGTAAGTGGGGTCGTGGGCGACAAGCTCCACCGCAAGCTCGGTCATATTCTGACTGAACAAGGCCATCCACGCTGTGCCGTCCGCCTGCTCGAGGTGGCCGCCGGTGGGTAGCGGGGCGCTGCGGTCGAAGATGCCGATGTTGTCGAGGCCGAGGAATCCTCCCTCGAACAGGTTCTTGCCGAACCGGTCCTTACGGTTCACCCACCAGGTGAAGTTCAGCAAGAGCTTGTTGAACGTCGACTTCAGGAAGTCCACGTCCACCTCGCCGCCCAGGGCCTGCTCAGTGCGGTGGAGGAACAGGGTCGCAAAGGCGTGGACCGGAGGGTTCACGTCGCTGAAGTTCCACTCGTACGCGGGAATCTGACCGCTGGGGTGCAGGTATAACCCTTGGAGCATGAGTTGCATCTGCTGCTTCGCGAAGTCGGGGTCCACGATCGAGATCGGGAGCGTGTGGAAGGCCAGATCCCAGGCCGCGTACCAGGGATATTCCCACTTGTCCGGCATCGAGATGATGTCCTCGTTGACCATGTGGAACCATTCCCGATTTCTGGAATATCGGCTGCCGGGATGGAGGGGGTGGGCCTGGTGCTCCTCAAGCCACTGATCGGCATCGAAGAAGTAGTACTGCTTGGACCAGAGCATCCCGGCAATGGCCTGGCGCATCACAATGGCCGCGTCCGGGGAGACCGAAGGTGGGGTGACGGAGCGGTAGAACTCGTCCGCCTCCTGCAGGCGAGCGGCGAAGGTCTCGGCAAACGCCGGCCCAAAGGGGACGGCCGTGCCTTTCGTGTTCTTGCCCTGCCCGGCGGGGGCCTGGCTGGTGAGGCGCAGACGCATCGTCACCGACTGGCCAGGAGCAATCACCTGCCGGTAGTGCGCCGCGCCCTTCGTGCCCTGGTGGTCGGGGTTCACTGCCGTCTGGTGACCCTGTACCACAGAGTTGTTGATGCCGTCTTTGACATACGGGCTGGCATTCGGGTATTCGGGAAAAAGTCGCTTGTTGTTTGTTTCGTTCTCGGTAAAGAGCAGCGGTACGTCGCCTTCGCAGTACAGATAGTATGTGCCCAGTATGGGATGTTGCGCCGTCATCGCACTCGTGCCCGCCGGTCCCTCGATCTGCTTGAGCATCGGCTTCTCGCCAGGTTTGGCAATCCACGTTGCCCAGTCGTTGCGGAACCATAGGGTCGGCAACAGGTGCAGTTCGGCCTTCTCCGGACCCCGGTTGACCGCGGTGATCTGCACCAGAATGTCTTCCGGGCCGCCCTTGGCATACTCCACGAAGACATCAAAGTAGCGATCCTGATCAAACACGCCGGTATCGAGCAACTCATACTCCATCTCGTCGCGGCTGCGGCCCCGGTTTGTCTTGACCAGGTCATCATAGGGGTAGGCGGCCTGCGGATACTTGTAGAGATATTTCATGTAGGAGTGAGTCGGCGTGCTGTCGAGGTAGAAGTAATATTCTTTGACATCCTCGCCGTGATTGCCTTCGCTATTGGTCAGACCGAAGAGACGTTCTTTGAGGATCGGGTCTTTCCCGTTCCAGAGGGCCAGGGCAAAGCACAGCCGCTGCTTGTCGTCTGAGAATCCAGCCAACCCATCTTCTCCCCAGCGATAGGCCCGGGAACGGGCCTGGTCGTGCGTGAAGTAGTCCCAGGCGTTGCCGTCGGCGCTGTAGTCCTCCCGGACGGTGCCCCACTGGCGCTCGCTCAGATATGGACCCCAGCGCTTCCAGTCCTGACCATCGGCTCTCAATCGTAGATGTTCAGCAGACTCCGACATGTTCGTACTCCTTGTGTGTGCAGAAGACCTGGCTCGTCGAGATGCGCTCACTCATGTCTCTCATCGAAAACAATCGAAGAGGCTGTGCGTAGATCGCCAGCTACCGAGCAGGTGTGAGATCAGCCGAATATTCCAAGCCGTCCTTCGTGACGCCGACGGCTCTGAGCATGCGTTGACCATTTGCCTTGTGGAGGGTGCAGGTGGCGGTGCCTCGCTCGCTCTGCGTTGTTAATCTCCCGTCGGTCAGGCTTAACCTTCCCTTTCCACTGAACACGCCGGTCATTCGATAGCTGGCGAATTCATATGTGCCATCCTCCTGAATCGTCACACTGACCCAATCGTCTTTTCGCGGACGGGGATGTCGCGTCATGAGCCCTTCCCACTTCCCGGCCACGGCTGTGAAGTCAGTTACAGGGACGACGGTCCAAGTGGGGGAGTCAGGAGGTCCAAGGCTGCTGCAGGCGATCAAAATTCCGAAGGCCGGCGGTAGCAGCGAGGACAGTACGAATCGCGCGGCTCTCCGCATGAGATGCACCTCCACTGACATCAGGATGCCATGACCCGCATTCTAAAATGCCGCTCCCGGCGCGATCGCTAACGAATCATCCGACTCACCGCAGCCCGCAGCTCGTCGGCCTGTGCATTGGTCACAACACCCTTGAAGATCTGGTCCGGCTCGACGGCCTTGCCGTAGTAGGCGTGATTATCCCCCGGGGCCGCCGTGATCCCAACTCCGTCGAAGGACATCCCCGCGAACAGGCCCTTCGACCAGGCGAACGAGATCACATCCAGCCCGTCGACTCCCCCATCACTGAGCGACCCCACGGTCATGCCGGCATCAAGGCCCAGTCTGAATGTGCCCGTTCCATGGAACCGCTCCAAACCCGCCTGCGTCAGGACCAGCAGCACCACTTCCGAGGAGTCAGCCCCGGCTTGCGCCCCAATGCTCGCGGTGCTCATCCT
>JAHWYE010000286.1 GCA_020028195.1 Nitrospirota bacterium | reverse complement strand
GGCGGTTGAACAAGCGGATTGACCGACACCACGGCATCCATTGGGATAGTCATCGTCCCTGCCAGCGGTTCCGCTTTCAGGACTAGCGTGCCCTCTTCACCTGCCTCAGCGGTGGCTACCAGTATCGTTCCTTCCTTCAAGTGAAAAGGGAGCGGGTGGTTCACAGCCAGCTTTACTACATTTGCCCACTTCACCTTGACAATGTCTCCCACCCCAAACGCTGTCTTTATCAGGAGCTCGCCGTTCGACATTTCGATTACTTCACCGTAAATGACGCTGCCGTCTTTGAGCGTCACCACATCGGGCTTTGGTGCCGCTGAGGGCGGGGGAGGGCCCTCAGCGGACAGCGCAGGCGCCGGCAGTTGAGGTGCGGGCTCCTCGGCCCGGACGAGGGTCTCAAAGAAGAGCACAAGTGAGGTGGCAGCAAAGAGGATGAAAACGTTACGCATCATCTCGTCTGATTTGGGGATGAAGCTGCTGCGCAATAAGCTCTAATCAAGAGAACGAGCAAACTGTCGCGGTTTGGCGAGCATGGCTCGGCTTCCCTGTCGACAAGACCTTAGGAGCCTCCATAGAATTCTCAAATGAAGGGATTTTTCTATAACCTATTCGGAGGGAGATGTTCAAGCGGTTTGGCGCGGTGAAACAAACATTTATCCGTTCTCTCCCATAGCTGTGGCGAAGAAACGACAACGGTGATACCGTCTTCAGACTGCAACGAGATATAGGAAAAGCTTATATTATTCAGTCCGATGTGTTTGCTAGATCAGTGGCGTCTCCATGCCGCGATGGTGTGCTTCCCCACCCTAGTTGATGGATCCCCACAACTGGGCAATTCCGCAAACCTGAGCCGGACAGTTTGTAGGGGTGGGTACGCCAGCGAGAGTGTAGCCTAAAGAGCTGCTTGAACGTCCTTGAGGGACCACTCGCATGGGCGTAGTCCACTCAGTTAGAGATTCTTCATGCGAGGCGACAAACGGACGAGGTCACGGAGCAGAGAGCAGGCGCACCTCATGCTGGGGGACGGCCATCTCGATGCCCTTGGCGCGAAAACCTTCAAGGATTGCCCTGTTTAGCTCGGCCTGAGCCGCCCCATAATCCGTCACCAATGTCCAGGGATCGATCGAGATGGTGATCGCGGAATCGCCCAAGGCAGAGATACCCACGCCCGGCGGAGGATCTTTGAGGACGCGAGGATTTTGCGCAAGCAGCTCATGTATGATCGCCAGCGCTTCATTGAGATTGGTCTTGTAGGAGACACCGATCTTCAGATGCGCTTGGCGAAGAGAGCCGAAGTTATGGAGGATTTCTCCGACAATCTTCCGATTCGGGATGACGATGCGGGACCGATCCGGATGAGACAAGGTCGTCGAGAAGATGTCAACCGCCGTCACATGCCCTTGCTCACCGACGATCTCGATGTATTCGCCGACGCGATACGGCTTGGTAAAGATAATCGTGAGCCCCGCCATGACGTTGCTGAGCACGCCTTGCAGCGCGAAGCTGATGCCGATTCCCGCGACTCCGATGCCAGCGATCAGGGGCGTGATCTGGACGCCGAGTTGATCCAGCACGATCAAGAGCGTGAAGGCCAAGACCAGAATCTTGACCACCCGGACAATGAGCATCTGAACCGGTGGCTCGAGATCCAGTTCCCGCCGGCCTGCCCAGCGGTAGACGAGGTTGCCGATCCAACGGGAGGCCAAGAAGCCGCCCGCTAGAACCACAAGCGCTCCCAGAACTTTGAACCCGTAACGGACGATCAAGTCCATTGACGTATCGAGAACAGACATCTAGCCACCTCGTTAACGGCCGAAGAGCTGTTTTAGTGTTTGCTCTCCTTCTTTCAGCACATCACGGGGCTTCTTGCCTTGGAGCAGCTCGCCGACCGCTTCCTTGGCCTTTTCCGTGACCTGCTCCTGGACCTTGGCCCCGACAGCCTTGGCGTCGAGCGAGTAAGCGGGTGCCTGCGCTGTGCCGGTGATAATCAGAGGCACCGTGATTCGCCCTCCCGTCATGGCCAACTTGGCGACCGGCGATTTCCCGGCGATCTGGTTGCTTAATCCTTCGGGCAGATTGAGATTGGCCTTCACGTTGAGTGTCTGATCAAACCTGATTGTGCCCAGCGCGGTGGCTTGAAAGTCATGGCTGTCCATGAGCAATCGCTGCAAGTTGATGACGCCTTGCTTGATCGCAACATCTCCCTCGATCGTCGAAAACGCCGTGGCCTTCCCGTGGTCCTGGGTGATGCCGGCGACCTTGAGTAAGGTCAAGGCTTCTTTCATCAGATTGATCCCTTCCAGCTTGCCGTCCTTGATGGTCATATGGCCGGTTCCCTCCAAGGCCTGAGTCAGCTCCGGCATGGAGAAGCCACGGCCTTGCAGGGCCAGCTCGGTGGCGGCGGTCCCGCTGACTGATACTTTGTCCGTTCCGACCGCCTCGAGCACCGGCCCAAGCTGTAGTCCCTGAACTGCAACCTTTCCGTCGAACGGTGCAGCGGGAGTGCCCAAGGTCAGCCCACCCTGTGCCTTGACCCGTCCGTTGAAGACCTGGAACGAAAGATTGTTCAGGCGAGCCTGTTGGCCTTTCACCTCTGCCATGGCCTGAAGATCTTTCACCTCGACGGGTTTCTTCAGCGGCAGCGTCACCGGGAGATCGGCCGTGTTGATGGCCTGCGAGGTAAGGGTCAGTTTGGCGTCTCCACCCACGGCACTGCCTTTGACCGCCAAGTTCGTTTTCCCCAGCGCGATCGTGAAATCGAGTGCCTCGATGTCAGACGTCTCTTTGAGAGGCCCGAACGTGCCGTCAACCTTGACCGGAAAATTCAGCGGCTGGACGAGCGTCGCCAGATGCAGACTCGGGGTCTTACCCAACCCAACATCCTTGAGCAAAAAGTCGAGATCTTGCAGCACGTACTCCGTTGGCTTTGCCGCCGAGAGATCCCGGAAGGTCAGCTTGCCACCTGTGATGGATACGCGGTCCACCGCGAGCAGCGCCAGAATGCGAAGCGGACCTTCTGTCGCAGGAGCCTCCGGCGCTGGAGCCTCCTCCGGCTTCGGCGCGCCCTTCTTGCCCAAGGTGGACGCATTCAGAATGCCATCACGATTCTTGATGACCGTGATGAGGGGATCGCGGAGCGTAAGTTCTTCGACCTCGACGCGTTTGCTGAGCAAGGGCCGCAATTTCACACCAACATCCAAGGAGGTGAGTGACGCGAAGGGGTCGGAGCTGAAGGTGGGATCGTCGAGGACGGCAAAGCCGGCGATACGGACGCCGAGCCGTGGAAAGATCGTGAGGCGGATGTCTTTCAGCTCGATCTT
>JAHWYE010000060.1 GCA_020028195.1 Nitrospirota bacterium | reverse complement strand
AACACGGGCCGAGGTCGAGCCGATCCGATTCCGCTTGAATCATCGCCAGCCCTTCATTGTCGAGAACGGTGGGGGGCTCTTTATTCCGAAAGGGCTCTTCGATTTCCCGCTGGAGGAAGCTGCGCTGCGCGGTCCCTATCATGTGATCGAAATCGGGACGCCCTACGCCGAGCTGCGCACCGCACTGAAGGAGATTGAGCAAAGATCCGGGTTTCCCCTGAGAGGATTCGGGGATATGTCGGTGGAAGAAATCGCCGAGAGGACCGGGCTCAGCCAGCCTGACGCGCTCCTGGCCAAGCAGCGGGAGTATGACGAACCCTTTGTGATCGAAGGTCCCGCCACGGTGGTGGAAGAGGTACGACGTCAGATCAATGCGCGGGGGCTTCGCTGCACTAGGGGGGGACGCTTTTATCATCTGCTTGGGGAGTGCGATAAAGGGCTGGCCTGCCGGCTACTCACGAACTGCTACCGCCGCCAATGGAATGGCCAATTCATGACCGTCGGCATTGGTGACAGTCTCAACGACCTGCCCATGCTGGCTGAAGTGGATTGTCCCATTCTGGTGCAAAAGCCCGATGGCTCATACGATCCCGACGTTAAGCTTGCCAATCTGATCCGAGCGTCGGGTATCGGACCGGTCGGCTGGAACCAGGCGGTCCTTGACTTCTTGAGTCGCGCCTAACCGCTGTGCCGGGCGGAGCGGCACGGCCATCCCATTGAGAGGCTGATGATCCTCCAGGTGTGCATAGAACGGAGGCTGGGAGTGACATGGAGTTGAAGGATTTCCTTTGGAGCCTGATCACCATTTATGTCTGCGCGCGGGTGATGGGGGAACTTGCGGCCCGCATTGGGCAGTCGCCGGTGCTGGGTGAACTGCTGGCCGGCGTGCTGGTCGGAAGCAGCGTGCTGGGGTGGGTGGAACCGACCGAGACGCTCAAATTACTCGGCGAGATCGGCGTCATGCTGCTCCTGTTCGAGGTCGGGCTCGAAGCGGATCTGCACTCGTTCCTGAAGGTGGGCTGGTCGGCGGCGGCTGTCGCGACGATCGGGGTCGTGACCCCCTTCGTGCTGGGCTATGGGCTGGCCATCGCCCTGCACATGACCGCGATCCAGGCCATCTTCGTCGGCGCCACCCTGACGGCTACCAGCGTGGCGATCTCTGCTCGGGTGCTCTCTGACCTTGGGAAACTGAAGACGGCCGAAGGCAACATTATTTTGGGCGCCGCGGTGCTTGACGACATTCTGGGGCTTGTGACCTTGTCGACGATTGTTGGGTTGGCAGCGTCGGGCACTGTGTCTTGGCTGGAAGTCGGCAGGACTGCTGGGCTCGCGATCCTATTCCTCGGCGCGGCCATTCTCGTCGGCATCCAGTACACGCACCTGTTCGCCGCGCTCGTCAACCGCATGCATACCCGAGGCCGCCTTGTCGTCGCGGCCGTCACTCTAGCGTTGCTGCTCGGCTACGTGGCAGACACGCTGCACATCGCGCCGCTAGTCGGCGCCTTTGCCGCTGGCCTTCTGCTCGCGCGGACGGAGCACCAGTCCCATATTGAGGAGCGGATCAAACCGGTCAATGACGTGTTCGTGCCCATCTTCTTCGTCCTGATCGGAGCGGCCGTGGACCTGAGCCTTCTCAATCCGTTCAAGCCGCAGAACTGGCCAGTTCTATTGCTCGCCAGCTCGCTCACGGTGGTCGCCATCATGGGGAAACTGGCGGCCGGATTCGGAGTTATCGACAAGCAGGTCAGTCGCTGGGCCGTTGGGATTGGCATGCTCCCGCGCGGAGAGGTCGGCCTAATCTTTGCCGGCGTGGGTCTTTCCCACGGGATTATTGCCGGAGGAGAGTATGGAGCCATCCTGCTCGTGGTGGTGCTTACGACGTTCGTCTCTCCCCTTCTATTGAAGCTGGCGTTCAAGTCGTGACGGTCCGGGCGAGCCGACCTTGCTTGGAACGCTCTTCAGCGCCCCTCGCTCCTGCTTTTGAAGAAGAGGGCGGAAAGGGGTGGGAGCGTCAGGGCGAGGGAATGTGGGCGGCCGTGCAAGGGCATGGGAGCTGCTTCCACGCCGCCCAGGTTCCCTAGGCCACTGCCGCCGTATTGCGCTGCGTCGCTGTTGAGCAGCTCTCTCCAAATTCCGCCACGCGGGGCGCCGACGAGGTAGTTGGAACGGGGCACCGGGGTGAAGTTGCAGACGGCAAGCACGAGATCGCCCGTTGACTTGCCTTTGCGGATGAGGCTGATGATGCTGCTCTCCGCGTCGAGGCAGTCGATCCATTCGAAGCCGGCCGGGTCGCAGTCGAGTTGGTGCAAGGCCGGTTCGCTCCGGTAGAGTTGGTTCAGATCCGCGACCCATCTCTGCAGGCCGGCGTGTGGGACATACTGCAGCAGGGGCCACTCCAAGCTGTCCTCGTGCTTCCACTCATGCCACTGGCCGAACTCGCCGCCCATGAAGAGCAGCTTCTTCGCCGGCTGGGCATACATGTAGCCGAACAGGAGTCGGAGGTTGGCGAACTTCTGCCAGTCGTCTCCCGGCATCTTCCCCAAGAGCGACCCCTTGCCATGGACGACTTCGTCATGTGACAGCGGCAGGACAAAGCTCTCGTGAAAGGCGTAGAGCATGCGGAAGGTCAGGTCGTTGTGATGGTATTTTCTGTGAATCGGCTCCTTAGACATATACTCCAGCGTGTCGTGCATCCAGCCCATGTCCCACTTGAGCCCGAAGCCCAAGCCCCCCACATAGGTGGGCCGGGAGACCATCGGCCAGGCGGTGGATTCTTCCGCGATGGTCTGAACATCAGGGTGGTTGGCATAAATTTGCTCGTTGAAGTGGCGGAGAAAGCCGATGGCTTCCAGGTTCTCTCTCCCACCGTATTGGTTGGGAATCCATTCCCCTTCTTTCCGGGAGTAGTCCAGATACAACATGGAGGCGACGGCATCCACGCGCAGGCCATCGATGTGGTACTTGTCCAGCCAGAAGAGGGCACTGCTGAGCAGGAAGCTCCTGACTTCGTTCCGCCCGTAGTTGAAGATGAAGCTGCTCCAGTCCGGGTGGAATCCCTTTTGAGGATCGGCATGTTCGTAGAGGTGCGTCCCATCGAAGAAGCCGGGTCCGTGCTCATCGGTCGGGAAGTGGGAGGGGACCCAATCCAGGATCACGCCGATGCCGTGTTGGTGCAGGCAGTCAATCAGGTACATGAAGTCCTGCGGAGTCCCATACCGGCTGGTCGGCGCAAAGTAACCTGTGGTCTGGTAACCCCAGGACCCATAGAAGGGGTGCTCCATAATGGGTAAGATTTCGACATGGGTGAACCCCATCTGCGTGACGTACTCGGCCAATTGAGGAGCCAGTTCTCGATACGTCAGGGAGCGAGAATCTTGTTCAGGTACACGTCTCCAGGAGCCCAGATGGACCTCGTAGATGGCGATGGGAGCATTGAGGCTGTTACGGCTGTGTCTCGTTCCCATCCAGCCCCGGTCTTTCCATTCGTACTCGAGGTCCCAGACGATGGAGGCAGTCTTGGGCGGCGTTTCGTAGTAGAACGCCACTGGATCTGCCTTGTCGACCTGGTAGCCGTGGTATCGAGACGCAATGCGGTACTTGTAGATGGCTCCTTTCTTGAGACCGGGAACGAAGGCTTCCCAGATTCCTGAGTGGCCTCGCGGACGCAAGGAGTGGCCGGTTTTATTCCATCCATTGAAATCCCCCATCACGCAGATCTGCTCGGCATCCGGCGCCCATAAGGCGAGATACGTTCCCTCTACTCCATCCACGGTCATGGGATGAGCTCCCAGCTTCTCATAGAGGCGGACATGGGTGCCTTCGTTGAAGAGATAGAGATCCTGATCGGTCAGGAGGGTCACGTCAGGGAGGACCGGCTGCTTGCGGACCATCGCCATGAAATCCACCTCGTCAATTGATGTGAAGATTCCGTTAGGAGTGGTGCTAGGCGTCCGTTGATAGAGTAGCCTTACTACTCTCCACCGTCAACCAGGAACTAGCGGCGGTCCTTTGAATCCTCAGGAGGGAGGAGGCACTGCATGACCTTTGTGAGGACTCTTCTGGTCCCAGTCTTTCGCAGTTCAAGCCTCACAGGACACTTTTTTCGACACCTTCAGCTCTTGCAACTCTTGCCGCGAGCCAGTCCAACAAGGAGTCCAGCCTGCTGGGATCCGATACCCAGGCGTTCTCGCCTGCTAGGCCGCGCCTCCCGCCGACCCGCACCGCGAGCCCCCGGTTCCGCACCACGCGGAACGCATCAAAGTCCGTCCGGTCATCGCCGAAATAGACTGGCACGAGACGGCGAGCCCAGGGGCGGCGCAGAAGCTCGGCCACCGCTGTTCCCTTGTTCCAGGCCCCGGCCAGCCTCGCTTCGAGCACGCGTTTGCCGTCCACCAGCGCGACCTTTTTGTTTGCCAGCCAAGGGGCCAGCGCACGAAGCGCACGTCGGCGCAACCTGGCGCGATCGGCCGGCCGGACCAGCCGGTCATGCAGCGCGACAGTCAATCCCTTATCCTCGATGAGGGCACCAGCGATTCCTTCGGTGGCGCCCTTCAGTGCTCTGACCCATTCCCGGACTTCTTGTCTGGGAGGCCGCTGCCCCATCCAATGCATCGCAGCGCCCGGTTCTTTATAAAGAAGCCCGTGATAGGCCAGGTACCGGACGCTCGGCAGCCCCACGCGTTTCTGCAGGTCTGAGAGCGCGCGTCCGCTCACAATGACCACCGGGACCGAACGCGCCAGTCGGCTGAGCGTCTGTCTGACGGAAGCCTTGAGCCTCGCTTCCTCTGGGCGCCGGACGATGGGCGTCAAGGTGCCGTCATAGTCCAGAAGGACCATGAGGCGATGAGGGGGAATCGCTGTCAGCCTTGCGCGAAGCGATGGTTTCCGTTTCATCCACCAGGACCCTGTGTGTCCTCCGATCGCACTCCTGCATCGCGAAGGCAGCGATCCACCCAGCCGTGGACGTCGTGCGTTTGCAGATGTCTTCGCATCGTGCGCATCCGGCGTCGCCGCTCTTCTTCTGGCATCTCCAGCGCCTGTTTGATGGCGTCAGCGAGCCCTTCCGGATCGTAGGGATTCACGATCAGCCCATCGGTCAATTCGTCAGATGCGCCGGCCATCTGGCTGACCAGCAGCACGCCGGCCTCGTCAACCTGGGAAGCGACATATTCCTTGGCCACCAGGTTCATCCCATCATACACGGAACTGACCACCGCGAGGTCAGCCATCCGGTAATACGCGACCAACGTGGAGAACTCGATCCGGCCCTCGAGGTACTCGATCGGGTGCCAGCCCCCACCAGCATGGCGCGCATTGATCTCCGAGGCCGTCTCACGGATCACTTCGCGATAGCGGCGATACGCCTCCACCTCGCTCCTGGTTGGCACCGCGACCTGGACAAAGATGAACCGGCCGCGGTACTGCGGGTAACGTGTGAAAAACGTATCCAGGGCCCAGAAGCGCTTGAGCAGGCCCTTGGTGTAGTCTAGCCGGTCCACACCGAGTCCCATGCGGATACCCTGACGAATACCGAGCCGCCGGCGCGCAAGGATCATGAGGCTTTCAACCTCGGCCGTCTTGGCAAGGTCAGAGATATAACGAAAATCCACGCTGATGGCCTGTGCCGTGAGCTTGGTCCTGTGGCCCCGGTGCTGGACGGTGTCATGGGACCGGTCCACCTCGGCCCCCAGGAACTGATGGGCGCACTCCGCAAACTCCCGGACATACCCGGCGGTCTGAAAGGTCAGACAGTCAGCCGCCAACAGCCCCTCGAGTAGCTCACGGCGTTCCGGCAGGATGCGGAACACATCCGGCCCAGGCCAGGGAATGTGCCAGAACAGCGCCACCCTCGAATCCGGGACCGTCTTCTTGATCAAGCCTGGGAGCAGTGCGAGCTGAAAGTCATGGACCCACACGGGCCCAGGTCGCTGGCGTATCTCATCTAGCACCGCGTCGGCGAACCGATAGTTCAGCGCGCGATACGCGCTCCAGAACGCCTTGAGATAGGCCACGCGGTCCAGTGTCACGTGACAGAGCGGCCAGAGCACCTCGTTCGCATAGCCAAGATAGCCACCCTTGACCTCCTCAGGGCTGAGCCAGACCCGTCGGAGCCTGTAGGTGTACGAATGGGCATCAGGCGGAACCTCGACGAGGTCTCCGGGCCCAACGGTTTCTCGATCTGCCTCGCCGCTGCCCCACGCCACCCAGGTCCCTCCAAGGCGGCGCATCACTGGATCGAGCGCTGAGGTGAGCCCCCCATCAGTATGCCGACAGACCAGGCGGCCCTTGAGCCGTCGGTGCTCATACGGTTCCCGATTTGACACAACGATCAAATCGGTTCCAGATAACGATTCCACTTTGCTCTCGACGATCAAATGGGTTCCGGATAACGTTTCCACTTTACTCTCCTTGGAAAACCGGCCAGCAGGAGCCGGCTCAAGCTTTCGCATCAGCGGATCATTTCCTGCGCCTATCATCTTCGAGTTCTCAGGACTTCCCCCTCATCCCCACGCTCATTGTGCTTTGTGAATGCCATCTTCTGCAAGATGCTGGGCGGAGACAACTAGCATCGAGCGATTGGACGCGAACAGGGGAAACGCTACGCCTAGATCGTTGAGCGTTTGCGCGAGACGGAGGTCTTGCTTTCCGAATGCTTCGGCCCGTCCAATGGCTACCATAAAAAGTCTCTCGGCCTCAGCGCTGCGGCCCTCCTGCAACGCCTTGACTCCAGCGGAATGATACGCTTCCCAGAGAGTTTCCTGCCCACTGGTCTGGGCGGAGACAAGGACCAAGCACAATGCCCACAAGGGCCAGCACCGTGCCCTGGTATTCATCAACGCCTCTCTTATCTGAGGAGGAGGCGGCCTCAGGTTCTCAAAGGAGCTGTCGAGGTCTTGACCAACCGACGGGCTTCGTTTTGCGAGATGACAGGGTCCAGGAGATCTCCGCAATTGACACAGCGCCATCCTTTGCAGTGCTCCTGACCGCGATCTTGTCCAAGAGTTCCATGAACCAGTCAGGAACCATCAAGCCCTGACAGCGCAGGCATACCATGTAGTTGCTCGTTGTCGAGAAAGCCTTCATCAGCGGGTTAGGCATTTCCCATACTCAATCACCTCGTTGACCGCCTCAGTCGCTTCCGCGGCCACGCGGCTGGCATGTTCGCCGATGCCCTCACCTAGGTCGCGAAGCTGCCGCCGAGCATGGCTTCCTGCCTCCGTTACCTCCTCAGCCATA
This sequence comes from Nitrospirota bacterium, assembly GCA_020028195.1. Lineage (GTDB taxonomy): Bacteria > Nitrospirota > Nitrospiria > Nitrospirales > Nitrospiraceae > NS-7. Next base: position 645 of record JAHWYE010000060.1, on the reverse strand, counting down.
CGGCTTGCATGCTCGCTGATCCCCTCGGTCAGACCACGAAGCTGCCGACGAGTATGGCTTCCTGAGTGGGGAGCCAGTAGAAGACCGGTTGCACCTCCTGCAAGCAGACCCACGACAAAGGCGGTTCCGGTGACCAGTACGCTTTGTATTGAATTATTCATTGGTTCCTCCTCATATCTTTAGTTGCTACCCTGCGTCTTCTTCGTTCTGCACTCTGCGCCGGCTAGGCAGCCCTGGCCAAACTCCGGAACGCGCACCGGCGGCTGAACAGAGCTGCGACCATCGCAGTTCCAAGCAGGATCAGGCCGATGCCAATGAGGCTGGCGGCTGGACCGACCGCGTCCGCCGCCCATGCGAAACCGGCCATCCCGGCCATAGCTGAGGCCATTCCGCCAGTGCTGAATGTGGTGAACACCCGGCCAAGAATGGGGCCAGGGGTCAATTCCTGGAGCAAGGCCCAGACAACCGGCGTGAAGAGAGCCGTGCTGCCGCCGATGACGATGACCAACGCCGTCGCCAGCAGCGGGGTTTCAAGGAAACTCAGGCTGCAGACGGCTACCCCGCCAACTGCCATGGAACCGGAAATCATCCGTAACCGGTTATGGAGATCATCTTGCTTGACCAAGGCAAGCCAAGCGGAGGCCA
>JAHWYE010000285.1 GCA_020028195.1 Nitrospirota bacterium | reverse complement strand
TGAAGCAAGTACTTACCATAGCGGGATCGGATTCGGGCGGGGGGGCCGGGATTCAGGCGGATCTGAAGGCGATGGCGGCGAATGGGGTGTACGGGATGTCGGTGATCACTTCGATCACGGCGCAGAACACCAAAGGCGTGACGGCGGTGCATGATCTGCCGATTCCGGTGATCAAAGCACAACTGGACGCGATCTTTGATGACTTCGATGTGGCCGCGGTGAAGACGGGCATGCTCTCCTCGGTCAGGATTGTGGAGGCGGTCAGCCGAAAACTGCAGCAGTACAAGGTAGCCAACCTCGTGGTGGACCCTGTAATGATCTCCAAGAGCGGCCAGGCGCTCTTGCAGCCGGCGGCCATCGAAAAAGTGAAGACCGCGCTGATTCCGCTGGCGCTGGTCGTGACACCGAACATCCACGAAGCGGAACGCCTCTCCGGTCTCGAGATCCGGACCCTGGCCATAGCCCGTCAAGCAGCAAAATCGATCCACAAGCTCGGTTGCAAGCATGTGCTCATCAAGGGTGGACATCTAATTTTGGAGCGAGGCACGGACTTGCTTTACGACGGCCGGTTCTTCAACGTATTCAAAGGCGAGTTCATCGAGACTCCTCATACCCACGGGACCGGCTGCACCTACGCTTCGGCCATCGCCGCGCACCTGGCCAAGGGAAAATCATTGCCCGACGCGGTGCAGGCCGCCAAAACCTATGTCACTGAAGCCATCCGGCACAGTCTGGCGATCGGCCACGGCAAAGGTCCCACGAACCATTTCTATTTTCTGAAGGACTAACAGGATGTTGGAAAAGGGAAGGGTAAGGGCTGGCCAGACTGCCCTTCGTGCTCGCGCAGCGCGCACGATCAGAATGTGCTCGCTGGACGCGCGCAGTAAAGGGCACTCAGGCCACCCTTCTAAGCTTGATTTAGGACGGGCTGAGCAAGCGAGTACAGTTGGGACCATCCCAACCACCCCGGTGAATGGCTTGCTCTGCGGCCGTGCCTCGGGAAGGGGCGCGTCTTGGCGCGCCTGGGGTGGGAGGGTGAAAACAACGCCTTTTGAACATCCTGGAGGGGTCGTTCAGATCGTGACGGCTATCCCTTACTCTTCTCACAAGCGAGCGTCAAACGAGTTTTCAACTATCTGCTAAAGGAGTCAGGATGCCTCACATGAAATGTCCGCCTCTCCTGTTCCTGCTTACAGGGCTGGGCTGGTTGATCCTTTCAGCCGTGCTTGGGCTGGGGCTCTTTTTGGCGATGACGCTTGGCCAGCATGTCCCGCCGTACTACCGCACGCTCCACGTTCATCTCTCCTTGGTTGGGGGCGTGGCCCAGTTGATGCTTGGAGTCATGCTGTCCTCGCGTCTCAATCAAGCCCCTTCCAACTCATACCCGGTCCTCTATGCAGCCATTAACGGGGCGACGATCGGCTTGCTGGCCGGTTTTTGGCTGGGCCACTCTTTGGTCATCGGTGCGGCAGGTTTGTTCGCCATCCTCGCGTGTCTGTCCCTGCTTCGCGATTGGATCGGGCAGGCGCAAGAGGGACTTCGCTCCTATCTACCCTGGTTGTATGGCCTCGCCCTCCTTGTGCTGCTGGGAGGACTGAGTGTAGGAGAGGGGATGAGCCTGCGGCTCTTTCCGCACCAGTTAATCGGTCAAGCCAGGCTTGCCCATATCCACCTACCACTTATCGGGTTCGTCACGTTGATCATCGTAAGCACCCTGTACCACTTGTTTCCGACCGTCCTCAAGGGACGCCTCCACAGTGCATCGCTGGCGCATGCTACCGTTGGGCTGCTGCCGTCCGGCATGCTGGTGCTGCTGACCGGATTCCTGTTGTCGAGCCTCTGGACTCAACTCGCCGGAGGGGTAATCATGCTGGCCGGCGCGGCGACTTACGGATTCAATATCTTTCGCACGTGGCTGGACGCGGGGCGAGTGAACAACGTCGCAGCAGATCATCTCGTACAGGCCGTGGTCTTTCTCGCAGTGGGGATCGTGACCGGCATGCTGGTTTCAGTCAATTTTCTCTTTGACCCGCCGGGTGTCCCGTTCGGCCACATCCACCTTGTCGCCTACACGCACTTGCTGCTGGTCGGGTTCTTCCTCCACACAGCGTTCGGCGCCCTCTCGCACCTGTTGCCGACGCTGCTCGCCACCCAGCGAATCCAGGGCATTAAGACACGCGAATCGTACCTGGCCGCACTCTCCGAGATCGTCGAGCGGTGGCGTCCGGTCCAGGTCGGCGCGCTGAGTGTGGGCACCATGGGGCTCGCCGTGGTCGCCGCGCTGCTCTGGCAATTCCCGCTGAGGTCGATTCCCGCTCAGGCCGCGACCTGGGTCAGCTTGAGTCTGCTCCTTCTCAGCCTTGCCCTGTTTGCCGCAAAAATCAGCCTGATGCTCGCCCAGCGGCCGACCGACTAGGGACCAGGTAGCCTCCGCTCTTGGCTAGCTTTGTTCCCTATTGAACACTGGGAGGAGCCCTCCCAGCTCAATCCCACCTCTCACACCACACCTAACAGATTGATTTTTAAAGAGGACATTGTAGACATACTTGCTGGGCAGGACTGATGCATGCCCAACCCCAGGGCCCCCGTACCTACTAACCAGAAAAGAGGGACGTTAATGTCTGACCCAATCACCAATATAGTCCCCGCGCCGTGGCAGAGCCTCTTCGAATTTCTGGCCACCCCTGTCTCCTGGATTCCCGGGATGCAGCAGTCGCTCATCTCGTTCGTCCTTTTCTCCCCTTCCGGCTGGACGGCTGGAGTCTATTATCTCTTTCTTCTGTTCCCCGTCTTGCTTTGGATCGGCGCCGTCTGGTGCACCCAACTCTCGATTTATACGCTGCCGTTTCGCTCAGGGCGTATAGACCTCATCAAGTTGATGCTGCTGGCCTGGTGGGACGCGGCGCTCGCCGTCTGGATGTTTTGGGTGGGGCTGGCCAGGTTCGTCGTCGTGGTCCTAGGCTGGATCTTCACGTTGGCACGCCTTGCGCTGAAGTTGCTCATGGAGACCGTACGCCAGGTGGTCATGCTCCCCTTCACAGTGACCGGGCAGATGACCAAGAGCTACTTCCAGCCTGGTGTCCCCTGGGTTGCGTTTCTGTTACTGGTGTTTTGGTGCCTCCTCGAGGCCTTGATCTTCACCTATACGCTCTTTCCGACTGTGACGGAGGTGTTGGCTGCAGGTACGGCTCTGTATATGTGCCTGTTCCTTCTCATTATGGGCAGCTTTGCCTGCCTCCAGGTCATTGCCGACTCTATCAAGAACCGGGAATACAGGTTCCTTGTGCAGATGATCGTGGTCGAGCTGTTCGTGATGACCTTCGAGGTGATGTTCCTGTACCGGGAGTTGGTGGATGCGATCACCCCCTGGATCGCCCAGCAGACTGCTGAGCAATTCCGGCCGGGGATTTTCTTCACTCTGTCGCTAGCCACCTTCGGGTGGATCGGCGTCCGGGGCATGACCTGGTTCTTGTTCGGACAGTTCGGCACTCCCCCCTTGCTCGCCTTTATCTCTCGCCGGCCGCTGGTCCACCCGCAGGCAGAGGGGGTGGAGCCCATCGCTCCGATGGAGGCGCCGAGCTGGTGGCGCGCGCCTTTGGAGGACTTCAAGCGTGAGGTCGGATGGCTACACGAGAGGGCCAGCGAACTCATGGAGTATCTCACGCTGCCGTTCCTCCACGTGGTGGCCGCAGCGTTGAATTTCGCCATGATCCTGGTCGCCGGGCGTACCGTCTTCAGTATCCCGTTCAAAAGCCTCAAA
>JAHWYE010000284.1 GCA_020028195.1 Nitrospirota bacterium | reverse complement strand
TTCACTTTCTCCATCGGAGACGACAGTTATATTGTTCATGCTAATGGCAAGGGTAGGCGAGAACGATCTGGAGAAGGTTCTCAAGAATTCGTGTTGCCGGTAGATGGTGGTGCAATCGAAAAGGTTCAGTATCTCAAGGTGGATAAGGCCATTGTCCTTATCTATGAATTGAACGATGCTGAGAGCGGGTGGGGGCATTTGGTCTCTCTCGAGAGTAAGACACTAAGGCGAAAATGGTTGACACGGGTTTCTGGCTTCAATTTAGGTCAAGGCCTTCTTGAAGATTCCTACCTTTACCTGACGGCCATCGGGTTTGTCTCCAAGCTCGACCTGAGATCCGGCCGGTATGTCTGGAAGCATGAGCGTCTCTACAGGCCTGGCTTTACGAACTCCGAAGGGAAGTATGAGGTAGGCTACTTCAATAACTTTCTTACTCCTCAGCTTGATGGCAATGAAGTTTTATTTCCTGAAGAGGAGCCGCGCCCTCATGACGACCCCAGATACCGAGCGACGCCTCGACTCCCTGTCACATTGCGAGCGGATAAGAACACAGGAAAGCTTCTGACAGAGCTCCCTCTGAAAAAAGGTCCCAACTAAGCTCCCGAAAAGGTACCAGTCGCTCCTCGCCGCGGGCCTATTTGCTGAGCTGCTGCATGATGTGGCCGAGTTCGGGGATAATGAGTTTTTCCATCGCGAGTCGCACGGCATTCTCGGAGCCAGGTGTGGAAAAGACGATCCGTCCCCGCACTAACCCAGCGGTTGCCCGGCTCATGATCGCAGGCGAACCGATTTCCTTATAGGTCAGGTACCGGAAAATCTCGCCGAACCCGTCGAGCCGTTTCTCCAGCATGGCATCCACCGCTTCGAAGGTGGAATCCCGACGGGAGATCCCTGTGCCACCGTTGATGATGATAGCCTGGACCGCCTTGTCCTTCAGGCCGGCGTTAATCTGTTTCCTGATCTCAGCGGGCTCATCCTTGACGAGACGGTAGGCCGCGACCTCATGGCCATGCTCCCTCAACAGACGCATGATCAGTTGACCGCTGGTGTCGGTCTCAGGCGTCCGACTGTCGCTGCAGGTAATGACCATGCAGGTGACCTGCCGCGGGGCATGCTCCTTATGCTCATGGTGGGCAGGAGGAGAGGAGGTGGAATGGCTGTGCTTCGACATCATGCACGGTTAACAGCCTGCACGAAAGCTCAGGACCACACGGAGTCAGGCTTGAGCTTCTCGACCGGCTTCCCCTTTCCCAGGTGCTCGTCCAGAATCGTCGCGACATCCGCTTCTTTGACCTGGGAATACCAGGTCCCGTCCGGATAGATCACCACCGTCGGACCCTGCTCGCACGGTCCGAGGCAGCTGGCGCTGGTCACCAGCACCTGCCCGGGCTGGTACCCTCGCTCCATGACCCCAATGTTGAACGCCATCATGACACCGGGTGATCCGGCAGCCCCGCAGGAGGGTTTGGGATGACCCGGTGGACGCGAGTTCGTGCACACGACAATGTGATATTTGGGCTTTGGCATGCTTTCTCCTTTGGCGTTGAGGAGCTGATGGCTTATGGCGAATGGCGTATGGTTCTCAGGGGAAATCTGACCATGAGCAAGACGCAATCTGCCATATGCTCATGGCATTAGCGCGGCATGAATGACCGCCACTTCTCGACACATTCACCGGGGAGTTTCCAGTGCCTGACGCCTTTGAGGACCCATTCGAGATAGTGCTCCTTGGGTTTAAACTTCCCGATCGGTGTCGCGGCATGGGTTGTCACCAGCATTTTCTCTCCTTCCTCGGTAACGACGGTGACAGGGAGATGCCGGAAGGCCCCTTCTGGCACCTCGCCTTCGAACTCGTCAAGGAGCTTGAGATCTTCCTCCGTAATCTCCACTACGACGCCCCACACCCGTTCGCCCGGCGAGGGAGCGACGCTCCCCAGACCACATCGCCATTGGGAGGACCACCGGCAGAACTGAATCGCATGATCCTCCAGGTAGGCCTTGCAGACGAACTGGTGTTCCGGTGCCCGCCTTTTTAATTGCGTCGGATTCAGGCTGTCTGAATACACAAAGAATTTCATAGGCTTAAGCGCCGCTGAGCCGCCAAAGTCATTGAGCAGGCCGGCTAGTTGTATCACATCGGGTTCCGGTGCTGTCAAGTGCGTCAAGCGCCATAGGCGCGTTGACTTTTATTCCTCCGGAATACTATGCTGTAAGTATGAGAGTCCATCGTGGGACATATGCACGAGGCCTCTCGGCCACGGCAGTCCTCTTCTGGATTGCCAGCTCTCCCTCTGCGGTCTTCCCCGGCGAGTTCTTCAGTTGGATTGATGCCTCCGGCACGATGGTCATCACCGATGATTCCGGCCGGATTCCCCCTCCGACCCAGCGAAGCCAGATTGCCGTTCATCGTTTTGTCGGGAAGGCGACACCCTCCTCTAAGTCTGATGGCCATCTTCCCGTAGCCCGTGCCGCAGACCCTGCACCACCGGTTCAGAAACCGTCAGATGATCTGAAAGTGGCCCAGGAGGAGAAGGCTGCATCCCAGCCTAACCCGATCAATCCTGCAGACCTGGATTTGCCACAGGTCCTGCTCGATGCGCCGGAAGAGACGGTGAAAACCCAGTATGCCTGGATGCCTCTTCTCTCTCCCATTTATCTAGGACCAAGCCCAGTGTCGGGGTTCTGGTACCACCGAAAGGTGCATTCCCCGGTGGACGCATTCAAGCAGTTCCTCAGACAGCAGCATCAACACCTGCAACACCTGCAGGGCGGCCAGGGGGTAGCGGGAGGAAGCCAAATGCCATACGGCGGCGTCCCGAACGGTCCGCCATCGTCGTCGAACCCCATCTATAATTCAGGGAACTATGTCTATGATCAGGTCATGCGTGAGCGACAGGCTCTGAACGAGCGCATCGCGTCCCAATTGCGGCCGGTCTCACAGCCACCCGCTCAGTGTTGCGCAAAGGGATCCTCACACGCAGGCAGTGGTCCAAGTGGCTCCAAGCAATAATCCTCCTTCTCCGGCCGAGCCCACAACGCCCAGCCAAGCGGAGACTTCTTCATCGGTAATCAAGCTTCTCCATTACCTTGTGGTGGGCCTCCTCTTGCTCGGGGGGCTGGCCTACTGGTTCCTGAAACCACCTTCCCTCAATCCTATGGCTGATGCCCAGGCTGCCGAAGCCATGGCACTCGTCCAGACCCACAAGGCTCAGCGGGCACCGACCCTGCGGCAGGCACTCACTGATCGCGTCCAAGCCATGGCTGACCGTGGTCAAGGAGTCCGGCTAGGAGAGTGGAGGGTGGAGCGGGAACGAGGAGATGTGTATCTCGTGAGAATCCTG